>JAAZNT010000333.1 GCA_012798145.1 Thermoanaerobaculaceae bacterium
CATCACTTTCACTAATTGCTCAGACCACAGGCGGAGCCCTTCAGGGAAAAATTACTGATGAAAAAGGCGAACCTGTTCCTGGCGCAGTTGTAAGAATTTCAGGTCCTACCCTTCAGGGAACTCAGGGAACCGGAAGCGATATGAATGGAGAATACTACTTCCCATTCCTTCCTCCCGGCAGAGACTACTCAATTAAAGTTGAAGCCCCCGGGTATGCGACTGCAATCAGGAACGGCGTTGAAATTCCACTCGGAACAACCATTAAATTGAACTTCCAGTTGAGCACTGGCGGAGCAGAAATGGTTGTCACCGGCGCGGCGCCAATTATTGACACAAGAAAAGTGGAAACTGGAGCAAATCTTTCTGACACAATGATAACAAGCATCCCTCTTGACAGATCCTCAAGAGGTCTTGCCTTTTTGGCTCCGGGCGCAGTTACATCAGGTCTTGCCAACCAGCCCTCATTTGCTGGAGCATCAGGTCCTGAAAACTCCTATATTGTCAACGGAGTTGAAATTGCAAGTTCAGCAGACGGAAGAAATATGAGCAACCTCAACTTTGATTTCATTGAAGCATACGAAGTCAAAACTGGCGGTATGGACGCAGAATTTGGCGGATTGATGGGCGGAGCAATCAACTCAATTACAAAGAGCGGCGGAAACGAATTCCACGGCGGGCTCTTTGCGTACTATTGGGATGATAGCCTCGGCGCTAAAGAAAGAAAACTTGATAATCCTACTGAAGTTGATTACATTAAAGCAAACAAAATCTATGACATCGGCGGATATCTTGGCGGTTACATTTTGAAAGATAAACTTTGGTTTTTTGCCGCTTATGACTGGAACAAAGATGAAGCGGAATACACCGCAGAAGGAACAGACGCCAATGTTACACTTGGTGGAGCGCCTTCATATTCTTGGGCAAGAGGAACGGGATACAAAATCTCAAACAAAGATCCCCAATATGCTTGGAAACTTACCTACAATTTCAATGAAAATCACAGATTTGTCATTTCCTTCTTTGGAAACCAACTCACAACTGACGATGTAAGAAACCTCAACAACCCAAGTTCCATTGCTTCCAAATATGATGTCAAGAGAAAGAATTATGGCGCCAACATCCAATGGAACGCTACTTGGACGCCAAAATTCTTCACAGAAGTCAATGTTGGAACAAGAAGATCTTGGTTTGACAGCCGTCCAAAGAGCGAAATCGCAGCAAACAACTGGGGATACTATTATAGGTATGGATCAGGAACTTACGCTGGCTATCAGGTTATCCCCACCGGAACAAACACATATGATTCAGCGACAAGAGCCATCAATCTTGATTCATGGCTACCATCACTCGGCGGAAGAACTTATGAAATTGAAAAGGATTTCAACGACCAGTTGCGCTTAAAGGGAACAAACCTCTTCAATTGGGCTGGCAAGCACGAACTTTCTTATGGCTTGCAGTATTTTGATATTTCCTACACCGACAATTTCAACTATACTGGATCCGGCATCACCGAAACCAGCCAGTATGACCCCTTCTATGGTTTGACTTCAATGGGAGGCGCTGTTATTAGATGGCATAGAGCAGGCGACCTCAATGGAAATGGATTGGCTGATGACTATTTGTTCCGTGCTCAGATGTTTATGACATCTCAAAACAAAGAAACCTCTCAAAAATATTACGCTTACTGGATGCAGGACAACTGGCAGTTAACAGATTACTTTATGTTAAAACTTGGCGTTCGTCTTGACCAGATTCATATGAAGGGCGGAAAGAACCTTGAGTTGGTTCCAAATGTTGTTGGAACTGATCCCGACGGTTATCCGCTTTACGGAACTGGACATTATGCCGACGCTCCAACAAGAAAAGTGAAAATCAACGATGAATGGGCTCCAAGAATTGGATTCACTTGGGATGTTTTCCACAATGGCAAGAGCAAACTTTACGGCTTCTACGGCTGGTATTATGAAAGAATTCCTCAGGATTTGGCTATCCGCGCTTTGACGACTGAATTCTTCCATTTTGCTTACTATATGGATCCAGCTTTAACACAGACCTACGATTATTCTTGGACTAACGGACTTGAAACAACACAGATTGTTGGCGGACCCAACGGCGAAAAACTTAAGGGTTCTTACAACAAAGAGTCGATCTTGGGATTGCAGTATGAACTTAAACCCGATTTGAATGTCGGTGCAAGATTGGTTTATCGTTCAATCGGCAGAGTCATTGAAGACATCTCTTACGACGGCGCTGTAACTTACATCGTTACAAACCCCGATAAGTGGACAGATATGTGGGTTCCCGACGCTCTCGGCAGGCCGGGATACTGGTGGAGATTCCCCAAGCCGGTTAGAATCTACAAGGCACTTGAACTTACTTTGGATAAGAGATTTTCAAACAACTGGCAGATGGGCGGATCATATGTTCTTTCAAGACTTCATGGAAACTATGAAGGTCTCTTCTCCAACGACAACGGACAACTTGATCCCAACATCACTTCAAAATATGATATTCCGACCTTGCTTGTGAATGGATACGGACTTCTTCCTAACGACAGAACTCATGTTTTGAAACTCTACGGCTCCTATTCATTCCCCTTCGGGCTTGACCTTTCAGGAAACTTCCAACTTCAGAGCGGAACCCCGATTTCAAAACTCGGCGCTGACGATGCTTACGGAATGAACGAAGGTTTCTGTGCACCAAGAGGAACTGCCGGAAGAACCCCGACGACTTGGACATTTGACTTCGGAGCAAGATACCACTTCAAACTCTGGAAATCAGATCTCGGCTTCAGAGTTGATGTTCTTAACCTCTTCAACTGTCAGAAGACAACATCTGTTGACCAGACCTACAACACCGAAAGCACTGAAGATGTTCAGACCTATCCTTACTTTGGCGTTGAGACTGCCCACCAGAGAGCAAGAAGAGTCAGATTCGCTATTCAGTGGACATTCTAATCGTAAATTTCAGCAAAAAGAAAAGCCCCGGGAAACCGGGGCTTTTTTTTACTCGTTAGTTTTTAACCAAGATTTGTCATTAAAAAAACTTTACCAAACGATTAGAGATTGCTTAGGGAAATGGGCTTGATAACCTAAGCAAAAGAATAGAGAAGTTTAATTTCTTCTTCCCAGAGATCTGGTTCAGGTGTTTCAAGAATCAAAGGAATATTTTCAAACCTTTTGTCTTTGACTATAAATTTAAATGGGTTAATTCCAAGGTTTCCCTTGCCAAGAGATTCGTGTCTGTCAACATTGCTTTTAAATTCAGATTTGGAGTCGTTTAGATGCCATCCTTTTAAAAAGTTTAGCCCAATGATTTTTTCAAACTGATTTATTGTATATTCGTATGAATCCTTTGTCCTTAAATCATAACCAGAAGCGAAAAGGTGGCAGGTATCAAGACATACCCCAATCCTTGATTTGTCTTTAATTTGGTCAATTAAGTATTTTATTTGTTCAAAATTTCGTCCTACTGAACCGCCCTGACCGGCGGTGTTTTCTATTACCGCGACCACTTTATCCGTTTTCATTAGGCACCTGTTGACAGAGTTTGCAATCGAATTAAGGCAATCCTCGTCCGACATCTCTCCTCTGTGGCTTCCGGGATGAAAGTTGAGCATTTTTAAGCCAAGCAGTTCGCATCTTTTCAGTTCATCAAGAAACGCCTCTTCAGATTTTTTCCTTATTTCTGGATCAGGGCTTCCCATATTTATTAAATAGGTGTCGTGAGGAAGAATATATTCTGGTTCATAACCGAATTGTTCACAATTTTTCTTAAAAAATTTTATGTTGTCTTCTTTAAGAGGAGGAGATTTCCATTGTCGCTGGTTCTTTGTAAAAAAAGCAAAAGTTTTTGCACCAATCAATGAGGCGTTTATAGGGGCGTTTTCTACTCCGCCGCTTGCACTTATGTGGGCGCCTATCTTTTTCATCTACTTCTTCCTTCCGCAAATTATTCTTGACTGCGAAGGCCCTTCAAAATCAAGAGTTTCAATGTCAACTATTCCAGAAGATGCAAGAAAATTCTTTAGTTCCGACTCTGTGTAGGATTTGCCTTCTTTGGTTCCAATGAGCATATTGAGTGAGAAAATTGCTGGGAACAGTGGACCAGTCTGATCATCGTCAAGGACAAATTCGTGGATAAAAATTTTTCCTCCTTTATTTAAAGAGGAAGTGGCTATTTTCACAATTTTGCTTGCACTCTTTTCACCTTCGCCGTGAAGTATGTGGGAAAGCCAGACTGCGTCAAATTTCTCTGTAATGGTGTCTTTTGTAAAATCGAAGGGAACGAATCTGATTCTTGATTTAAGCCCAAACCCTGATATCAACTTGTTTGCAAAGACAGCGCTCTGCTTCAAATCGTAAATCTTTGCCTCTAACTCAGGATTTTTAAGACAAAAATGAATTGCGTATGTTCCGGGGCCTCCTCCAAGGTCGAGAAGTGTCTTGCACCCCTTCAATTCAATTAAATCTGCCACTCTTGGGGCTATCAGTGAAGCGTTGTTGAACATCCCCATCAGAAACGCTTCAAGTTCTTTCTCATCAGGTTTGTGGATGCTTCTTTTCTTTATTGGCTTTCCTGTTTTTACTGCTTTTGGAAGAAAAGCCCAATATTTTGAGAGATAGTGGTGATGTCTTACCATATAGCCGAGATATTCTGGCGAGTTTTTGGAAAGAAATTCAACGGCTTCTCTGCTGTCAAAATATATTTCCCCCTCTTTTTCAAGAAATCCAAGCGCCGTAAGCGCAGATACTATTGCTTTCGCTCCTCTTTTGCTTAAAGAAAGTTCTGCGGCAATTTCGTCAATAGTCATTCCTTCTTCGTCAAGAAGCGTAAAAATGTCAAGTTCAACCCCGGTATGCAGGGCGAAAGATTCCCAATATTTCCCTGACAGTTCAAGAATTCTTGCTGGATTTGAGCTTTTTTCTTCTTTTTTACTCATTGCAGCCTCCCTTCAATTCTTTCCATCTAACCACGAGTCTATTGTAAATCGGTTCAAGTTTTTTGTGAAGGTCTTCTTTTTTGCCATCATTAATAACAACTTCGTCAGCAAGCGACAATGTGTTTTGGATTTGCTGTCCCGCTCCGCTTGAATTCTCCTCTTCTTCCTTTTTTGCAAACTCCTCAAAGGATGAGATTGAATCTCCATCGCGCATTCTTTTTTTTGCTCTTTCATATCTCATTTTTTGAGGAGCGTCAATGCCAAGCAAGAAGAACAAGAGGCAGTTGTTTTTAAGGAATTCAACTTCTGAAGGGTGTCTAAAAGAATCAACAACGCTTTTTTCCACAAGTTTTTCAAAAGTTCTTTCGGCAAGGATGCTCATTCCATATTTAGCCCTCAATTCAGTGCCCGTTAAAATCAAATGCTCTCTTGAAGTTGTCAACCCATTTTTCAACGCTTCTTCTCTTACAACATCGGAAAGGGAAAAATATTTGAATCCTTTCTCAAGAAAAAATTGTGAAGCAAGTCCTTTTCCGGCTGCGTTTGGCCCAGAAAGCCCTACAACAAAAACTTTTTTTCTCATTTTGACATCTCTTCAATATTTTTTTCTGCCACTTTTATTAAAAGTTCGTTTTCACCTAACAACGCATAGCGATATTCGGGAAGCGCCAAAGAAGAATAACCTCTTAATTGATAGCACCTTCCAAGGAAAAAATGGGCTTTCCCGTGAGAAACCGTTTCGTAAGAATGGTTTATAAGCAGGTCATTCAAAATTTTCTCAGCTTCAGAATAGTTTCCAATTCTGTAATTTATGTAGCCAAGATAATAGAGCCCTTCCCCATAATGAATGTCAGTTGGATTTGTTCTTAAAAACTCTTGCAGAAGAGGAAGAGTCTCTTCTTCTTTCAGATTTCTCAATTGGGCAACGATGCTCAAAAAATGAGGGGTTAATTTTGTGAAACTTGAATATCTGTTTTTTGAATACTTGATGTAGTCTTGCTCTATTTCTCCAAAACTAAATTTAGTGCTTTTTTCTAAGAATTTTATAAAATCGGTTTCTTCAACAAAATATGGCAACAAATCTTTTGGCGACCCACCCCCGCAGTTTTCTACCAAAAAGTCAACCAAATAGATTCCATTAAGAATGGGATGTGAAGTTTCAGAAGAGGCAGAAAATGACAAACTGCCGTCTCTTTCAATTTCAAGAATTTCTTGTTTTTCAATGTATTTATTCAAGCCAGAAAGAGAAGCAGAAATCCCAAACCTAAAAAATCTTGGAAATTTGATGAAATTTTTGTTGTTTTTTGTCAAAAGGGATTCCGCTATCCCCGAAGCCACCAACTCAAAAACAGGGATAGAATTATAAAGGACTTTTTGAAGAGAGAGGTAAATTGTGAAACTTCCATCTGAATTCTCTACAACATCGTAAGGATAACCTTTAGAAATATTTTTGCTTTCAGTCAGCTTTATTTCAATTTCGTCCTCTTTTGTGGGAAAAAGGGAGGATCTCTCCTCAAGAATTTTTACTGCAGTTGTTATTGAGGTTTCAACAGATGAGTTTGCTTTAATGACAGGAATAAAGTCAGCGGATTTTCCTTCGTATGGAAGAACTGAAATTCTCTCGATTGACAAAGGAAGTTTCTTCTTTTCGGAAGTATTCTCCACAGGTATAGGAGGCGTATTTTGGCTTGGTTCTTTTTCTTTTTCCTTTTCGACGCTATTTATGGTTTGGACGCTGGTTTTGTCCGAAATTTTAATAGTTTTTTCAATCTTATGCTTTTCGCTATTCTTTAAATGAATGATGACTTTTCCAAAAAGAAGAAGAAAGACCAAAAAAAGAAAGATTAGCAAAGCTCCCTTTTTCACTATGGAACACCTAACTTAGAAGAGTCAACATAACCTTGCCCTTCTCCCCATTTTATTTTTGCCCATCCGGCAGAAATATCGTTCAAATATACCACAGAACCTTCTGGCAATGAAGATTTTGGCGCAGTTTTGGGGTCTGGTTTCTCAAAAACTTCGCAGTTTTCCAGAACTACTGCTTCTCTAAATTCTCTATTTAATGATACAGATTTATAGCAAAGAAGAGATAAAATTAATCCAATAACCATCAGAAAAATTGAAGATCTTGTCAAAAGATATCTTCTATTTAGAGCGCCAAATATTTTTAAAAGGGTAAAAATAAGGTTGCCGACAATAATGAATAAAAGAGCGGCATAAAAAATAATGCGAATATCCACTGATGTGATGAATTTGTCAAAAGGAGACATTTCGTAAGGAGCAATCTTTGATTTTATAAGAGATTGTGCTATGGACAAATTGGTTTTGGCGTCCGAAAATGATGGGTCAAGTTTTAGTGCTTTTTTGTAATAAAGAATCGAGTAAGGAATTCTGCCGCTTTCAAAATATGCGTTTGCGATGTTGTAATACAAAGCAGGATAAGTGTCTCCGTAATCTTCCACCATCTTATAGTATTTTATTGCTTCGCCGTAATTGCCTTTTAACTGCTCCTCATAACCTTTTTTAAAGAGGATGTCAGTTGAATCCTTAGTAAAATGTGGCAGGGCAAAAATTACCATAAGCAAAAATGCAAAAGTTTTTAATTTCACTTCTTTTCCTTTGAGGATAGATGTTGCCTTCAGAAGCCGCTTTTTGAGTTCTGTTTTTTGAACTTTTTCTGAGGAAAACTCAGCCGAGTCAATTTCCTGCAAAAGGTCAATAATGTTTTTGGCTGTTTTTTCGCTAATCTGCGCTGTTTTCAACTTCTCTTCAATCGTTGACAATGTCAAAGAAGAGGCAGGTTCGTTTATTATCATTTCAAGGAAAGATTCGAGAGATTTTCGCAAATGGGAATGAAACTCTTTGCTCTTTCTTGCGTCAAGATTGCTTTTTGCTTTCTTTAACTCTCTAAATGCTTTTTGCTCAAGTGCCCTTGCTTTGATTTTAGCAGGGGAAAGGAATAGTTTTTCAAGAAAAGACCAGAAAATGAAAACAGTTAATGTTATCAAAAACGGCAGAAACAGAAAAAGAAAGTTTCTTGAAGGAAATTCATCTTTTTGCGGCTTGGACTTGCCCGGCTCTGGAATGGGAGGAAGTATGGAAATTTTCTTTTCTCCTTTTTCACTTGCGCCAGCCAAAACATTAATTTGAGGAATCTTCAAAGTGATAGTTTCATAAACTTTCTTTTTTGTATCAAAGAATATAAAGGAAATATCAGGAAGAGTTCTGTTTCCTTCTACAAGGGGAGTATAGGACAAAACCGCTTTCTTTTTTGAAATTAATTTGCCGTCCAATTCCTCAGAAGAATCCGATACATTCATCGGGTAAGGTTCAAAAAAGGGTGATTGGGGAATATCAAAAGGTTCTGAAGGCAGAGCGCCTTCCCCTTCTATTTCAACTTCAACAGAAAAAATTTCCTTAACTTTTGCGGTTATTGTTTTTTGCGGGGAGATTCTGGCAACGAAATTTCCAACGCATCCTTTGAATCCTTTGGGCGGGGTCGGCAGAGGAAGTATAGAAACTTTCGCATCTCCTCCCTTCAACCTTACAATCTGGCTGACCCCTTGAGATGTTTGAATTTTTGCGTCGCTTACAAATTGCGAAATATGAATTGATCCGCTTTTGAGAGGGAAAAGAACTGCTTTAAAAACCACTGCGTCAAGAAACAATTTTCCGTTTTTTTCAATTTTAGATGTTTTGGGGTATCTTGAGGAGGGGAGTTCAATTTTTCTAAAGCCGTCAAAATCGGGTTTATTTACAAATTCAAAATTCCTCACCGATTCTCTTGTCAGAAGATGGAGAGTATAAACAATCGCCTCGCTTTCGTAGCATTCATTTTTTGAAACTCTTCCCTCCAAAAAAATTTCTATTGGACCGCTTGTCTTCTCTATCTGGGGCGACGGCGGAACGGGTTTGCTTCCTTCAACAACTTTCACTTCAAAACCAGTTGCTTTTAAAGTTTGATTTTCAACTTTAATTGAGAAGTCTCCCATCTTCGCCAAACCGGTTCTTGTCGGAGAGATTATGTAATGGTAAAGATAGGCAAAACCCTCTTTCAATGGCTCAACGGTCTGATATTGACCCTTTACCGTTCCTCCGTCAATTTCTGGAAGCGACGGCTGCTGTATGGGAGATTTTAATCCTTCAAACCTCAAAGTGTAAGTGAAATTCTCGTCAAATTTTATTTCGCTTTTGTTCACTCTTGATGTAAGCGAAACAAAAGGGAATGAGGAAACGCAAAAAAGCAAAGTGAAAGCCAAAAACCAAATCGGCTTAATTGAACTTTTCAACTTTGTGATCCGCCTCCTTCAAACTTATTGAGAAGAATTTGGAAACCCCGCTTTCCTGCATAGTAACTCCATAAATAGAGTCCGCAAGCTCCATAGTCCTCTTGTTGTGGCTTATGACTATAAACTGCGTCTTGTCGGTAAATTCGGTAAGAAGTTTTGAAAGAATTTTCTCAATGTTTGTCTCGTCAAGTGGGGCGTCAATTTCATCAAGAACGAAAAATGGCTGCGGCTTGTATGAAAGAATTGCAAAAAGCAGAGTCAACGCCACAAGCGCTTTTTCGCCTCCGCTCAACTGAATATTGTGGACAACTTTCTTACCGCGCGGCTGGGCGAAAATTTCAATTCCTGTTTCAAGGGGATTCTCAGGGTCTTCCAGTTTAAGGTATCCTTCTCCACCGTCAAATACGACTTTGAACAATTTTGAGAAGTTGCTGTTGACAACTTCAAACGCTTCAAGGTATTTGCTTCTTATTGTGTCATTTATTTTTCTGATAGTTTCGTTAAGCCCGTTAATAGCTTCTTCAAGGTCTTTTTTCTGCTCAGAAAGGAAATTGAGTCTTTTTGATTTTTCATCATATTCATCTTTTGCAAGAAAATTTTGAGGACCCAAATCGTTAAGTCTTTTTTCAAGTTTTAGAAGTTCTGAGAAAAGCCTTTCCCTTTCTTCTGAGGATAATCGTGGATGGTCTTTAAACTCTTCAATTATTGTGTCCATTTCCTCCTGAAAGTTAACCGCAAAGCGCTCAATAAGGTTTTTTTCCTCAGATTCCGCTATCGCTAAATCCTTTTCTTTCTCAACTATTTCTTTTTCCACTTCAGAAAGGTTTTCTCTTGCTTCTTTCTCCAGTTTTTCGCATTTCTTGATTTCTTCTTCCAGAAATTTAATTGTGTTTTCAAAGTTTCCCTTTTTCTCTATGCTTTCCTGCATTTTGAGTATTATTTCGGAAAGACTCTTTTCGTCTTCATAAATTGACTGCTCAAGTTTTTTAATTTTGGAGAAAAGCAGTTCCTTTTCCGATGAGAGTCTTTCTCTTGAAGAAGCGAAATCTTCTATTGCTCTTTGGAGATTTATTTCTTCATTTTCAAGAGATTTAATTTTCTCTTCCCAAGCCGTTTCCTCAAGTCTTTTTTGAGTGAAAGACTCTGTCGTTTTTTCAGTGTCTGAAGAAAGCGTCGCCCTTTCTTTTTCAAGAAAAGAGAAAACGCCCTCCGCCTGAGAAATTTCAGTTTCAATGGTTGAAAGTCTTGAATTAATTTTGACTTTCTCTTTTTCAAGCTCCTCTCTTGTTCTTTTAAGTTCAGACTCTTCCATCCTCTGAAGGTCTTCATAAGCAGCTATTCTTTTTAATTCTCCTTCCGCTTTCTGAAGCGAAAGCCTGCCGTCTTGAACCTCTTTTTCAAGAGAGAGAATCTCTTTGTCTATCTCTTTTGCCGTTTCACTCTCCTTTTTTTCAATTTCAGAGAGCGAAGCAAGTTTTTCTTTCAGCCCCGCAAGTTCTTTTTTGCTGTTTTCAATTTTCTTCTTAGTTGTTTCAATTTCCTTGGCTGTTTTAAGCGAAGGCAGGGAAATTTCTTCCGCTGGGCATTTGGAAATCCAGCCCGAAGGTGTTATTAACACTGAATCGTTCAGCGTAACGGCTTCCAATTTGTTATGAACAACAAAATCCAAAGCGTCTTTAAATTCAGAAAATCTTGGAATTTTCTTCAGATGGTCTTTTAGAAAAGATGGAAATCCTTCAAGTTCGTCAACATAGCCGATGAAACTTTTGTAATTCTGAGCGGTTTTTGTTTTTTCGCTGTTGTAACTCAAATCTTCAGAAAGAAAAGAAATTCTCTCAGTCGGCTCCGACTTTATTGCTTTTAGTATTGAAACAATGTCTCCGCTTTTAGCAACTCTGTATCCCGAAAGAAGTTCTCCCAAAACCAACTCAAGAATTTTCAAGGTTTTTTCGGGGACATTTGAAAGGAGCGAAGAAAGGCGATTTTCAGAAAGTGAAGGCGTATTTTTTTCCATCTCCTCTCTTGTTTTGCCTTTGAGAAGTTTATCCTGCTCAAAAAGAACTTTCAGCCGAGATTCTTCCGCTGCCAAAGTTTTTTCAATGGAAGAAATTTCTGAAAGAATAGAATCCATTTCCTTTTTTAAATCTTTGATTTTTGAATAGATTATTGACCGCTCTTTCTCTTTTTCAGAAAGGGCGTTGGTTTTTTCTTTTAAGTATGCCTCTTCGTCAAAAAGCGCTTCCTCCGCCTTCTGCTTTTCATTTAAAAGCCGCTCTGATTCTCTTTTGTGCCTCTGTTCTCTTTCCTCAATCCTCTTTAACTCTTCTGCTATCTGTGCAAGGGCGCTTTTTTTGCTTGACCTCTCTTCTGCAAGGGCAAAAATCGCTTTTTGCTTTTCCTGAATCTGTTTGTTTGTGTCTTCAAGCTTGCTTTTCAGGGTTTGAAGTTTGCCACTGCTTTTTTCAAGGTCTGCTGAAATTTTTTCTTTTTCTTCCAGAAACTGTTTTTTTCTCTCAAGAAGAGAATTGAGGAACTTTTTCCTATCTTTCTCTTTTTCTTCAAGAGTCGTCAAATCTCCATCAATCTGTCTCAATCTTTCTTTTGAAGAAACTATTTGGTCAAAGCGCCTCTTGTTTTCGCTTTCCTTCTTCTCTCTTGACATATCAAGTTCGTGAAGTTGTTCAGTAATTTGAACAGCAAAAGTTTCTTCTTCGCTTTTTCTTAGTTTTAATGATTCAAGGTCTGACTCTGATTTTGCCAAAACCGCGCTTCTCTTTTCTCTTTCGTCGTAATAGAGGTTGAGTTCATTTTTAAGATGCGATTTTTTAAGCCTTGTCTCAAAAAGCCCTCTTCCGAAAAATTCTCTTCTCCTTTTTGCTATTTCATCAGAGAGTTTTGTGTATCTTTCTGCTTTTTGCGCCTGTTTTTTAAGTTCGCTTAATTCTGCCTCAACTTCACTAATTATGTCGTTCAATCTCAGAAGGTTATTCCTTGTTGATTCAAGTTTGCTTTCAGCGCTTTTTCTGTTTTCCTTATAATGCGCAATCCCTGCCACTTCTTCAAAAAGTGTTTTTCTTTCTTCAGGGCTCATTCCGAGGATCGCTTCAACCCTTCCCTGCTCAACAAGAAAACTTCCCTGAACAGAAATATTGTTTCTGTAGCAAAACTCGTGAATGTCTTTCAACCTTACCTGTCTGTCGTCTATAAGGTAGGAACTTTCTCCATTTCTTGTCAATCTTCTTCCTACCTTGATCTTCTGGCCGTCTTCTTTTTCAAAAAGGAGAAAAACCTCAGCGCATCCTGAAGGTGGTCTTTTCTTTGTTCCGTGGAAAATTACATCAGCCATCTTGCTTCCGCGAAGACTCTTTGCGCTCTGCTCTCCTATAGCCCAAAGGACTGCGTCTGCGACATTGCTTTTCCCGCTTCCGTTTGGTCCCACAATTATGGTGAGTTTGCTGTTGATTTCAACTTTGGTTCTGTCGGGCAGAGATTTAAAGCCTGCAAGTTCAATTTCTTTAAGTTTGAGCATTAATCTTCCTTTACTATGTAAGAATGAGCGTTCCTAAATACAATTTCAGGGACGCTTTTTTTTGTATTCTTTTCAAAATCGTAAAAAACAACAACAGATTTGCTTTTAAAGCAGATTCTTCCTTCTGAAAAAATTTCCTGATAAAGCGAAACCGATGTATTTCCAATTTTTGTTATACCCGTTCCAACTAAAACTTCCTCTCCAAAATGGACAGGAAAAATAAAATCTCCTTCAAGCCGGGCAACAATAAAATCAATGTCCTCAAGAGAACATTTTCCCTTGATTTTCCCAAAAAGTTCAAGTCTTCCCTCTTCAAGATATGAAAAATACTTGGGCGCGTTCAAATGCTGAAGGGCGTCAAGGTCGCCGAACCTCACCTTTATTTTGGTTAATATCTTGAATCTTTCCATAAAAACCTCTTCATAAAAACAGAGAATAATGATATTCTCTATTGTCTATAAGAGGAGATTTTAACATGAAAGAGGATTTAATTGGTGAAATTCAGTTAGAATTGGCAAATTTAGGGCTTGACGGATGGCTTTTCACATCTTTCAGGGGAAGCGATCCAATCGCAGAAAGTTTCTTAAGGGGAAATGTTGAGACGCTCACAACCAGAAGGTATTTTTATTTCATTCCTACAAAAGGAGAGCCTTTAAAAATTCTTCACAGGATTGAGCCTCACAGTCTAAAAGATGTCTGCGGAAAAGAAGTCTTTTACGGAAAATGGCAGGAATGGCAGAATATTTTGGCTGAAGCGCTTAAAGGCAAAAGAAAAATAGCCGCTCAATATTCGCCGGAAGGGATAATTCCAGCGCTTTCACGCCTTGACCTTGGGTTGGGAGAGTTTTTGAGAAATCTTGGAATAGAGATCGCCTCTTCTGGAGACCTTGTGGCAAAATTCACGGTAGTTTTATCTAACGAAATGTATGAAAGCCATTTAAGGGCTTTAAAAATTCTTGAAGATTCAGTTTTTTACGGTTTTGGAGTTGTAAAAGAGGCGATTTTAAATTCACGACAAATTGATGAGTATTCTCTTCAGCAAAAATTGTTTGAATTTATTTCGTCCCGAAATCTGACAACAAACGCTCCGCCGATAGTAGCGATAAATGAACACGCTGCTGATCCGCATTTTGAGCCGACAAAAGAATTGAGCAAAACAATAAAAAAAGAAGATGTCCTTTTGATTGACATTTGGGCTAAAGAAAAAAATGAAAACTCGATCTATGCGGACATAACCTGGTGCGGAATTGTTGACAAAACGGGAAGCGAAGAAGCGGATAAAATTTTTGATATAGTTCTTAAAGGAAGAGACGCAGGGTTCAAGAAAGCGGAAGAATGCTCATTAAGAGATGTATGTGGCTGGGAGGTTGACAGAGCGACGAGGGATGTCATTGAAAAAGAGGGTTACGGCGAATATTTCACCCACAGGACAGGCCATTCAATTTTTACCGAAGACCACGCCGACGGGGCAAATATGGATGATTTTGAAACAAGGGATTTCAGAAAACTTATTCCAAACACTCTCTTCTCAATTGAGCCCGGAATTTACATTAAAGGAAAAATAGGCTTCAGATCCGAAATTGATGTCTTCATAGCAAAAGATGGGGTAAGAATTACCGGAAAGAAGCAGGAAAAACTTATAAGAATATTGGAATAGATTAAATTAAATCGCCGCTGTTGAAAAAAAACCAGTTTTAGTCTATATTCTTTTTGACCGCTTTTGTTTGTGCGAAAGTGGCGGAATTGGCAGACGCGCAGGACTTAGGATCCTGTGGGGAGACCCGTGGGGGTTCGATTCCCCCCTTTCGCACCAGATATATAACCAGAACTCAAACCTGTGGGGGTTCTCCGACGCCTTGAATTCTACAGTTTGAAGCAATTGAAAAATTGCTTCAATTCTTTGAATTCTACGGCGTCATTCCCCTTTCGCACCAACTTTTTTCGCACCAGATATAATTAGAACTCAAACCTGTGGGGGTTCTCCAACGCCTTGAATTCTATGTTGTCATTCGAGATATAGGCGAGATTATGCCAACTCTCCTGCCAGTTTATAGTCGGAGTGATGTTACCGCTTTCCCCCCTCGCCTCTCAGGAGAGGGGCAGGGGTGAGGTTACCACTAAAAAATGCAGTCACTGCGAGCCATTCTTCGAAGCTTTGACAAGCGAAGCAGTCTTCCTCATTCAAAGTTGAAGATCACTTCGTTTGTCAACGCTTTGAGGCACCCCTCGTGATGACATCGCGGGTGTCATCCTGAACGCTCCTTCGAAGCAAATACCCCTGAAGGATCTCCCCACTTCGAAGCGACAAGATTCTTCAAGGGTCAAGAACGAGGGAAACAATCAGAATGTTCCATATCGATTTGTCAAGCCTCCATATAGGAATAATAATTTTTATCGTAAAAAGTTCTGTTCTTAAGACAAGCAAAGCAGATCCTAATAAGTTTGTTTGCTACGGCTATAAGAGCGACTGATGATTCTTTCCCTTTTTGCCTAAGCCTTTGGTAAAAAAGGCGGCATCCTTCATTGTGTTTTGAAGCAGATAAAGCACATAGATAAAGAAGTTTTCTTAGGTAAGCATTCCCTTTCTTACTTATTCTTCCTCTTTTATTTACTGATGTTCCAGATTGATAAGGGCTTGGGCATATCCCAACAAAACTTGTAACCTGCCTCCCCGTTTCAAAGGATTTAAAACTTGAGAGCATCGAAACTATTGCAGCAGATAATCTTTTGCCAACTCCGGGAATGCTTTTGAGAATCTCAATATCCTCGCTAAAGTTATCAGAAACCAAAGACTTTATTTCGTCTTCCAATTTCTTTATTTGCTTTTTCAAATTTTCAATCGTTTTTCTATATGGATTGACCAGTTCAGGTGTGCATACAGGATAGTTCTTTAGCGCGTTCATTTGATTTCCAAAAATGTTGATGGCTTTTTGAAAATCCTCTATCGCCTTCAGTTTGATTTCTATTTTATACTGCACATCGCTCTTCGGCGTAAACATCTTTAACTCTTCTTCATACCTTCCATAGTTCGCTATTATCTTTGCGTCAGCCTTGTCTGTCTTCGCTCTCTTCATCTTCATCTCTGAATATTTCTTGATTACAAAGGGATTTACAACAGAAACACTGTAACCGCATTCATACAAATGGCAGGAAAGCTTTAAATGATAATTACCTGTGTTTTCCATAATTACAAGGATATTTGATTTGTCAATCCCTTTTAGAATCTTTGAAACCTTCTTCTCAAAAACAAGGCTTGAGTTCTTGCAGGAAAATTCAATTTCCTTCTCTTTCCCTAAAATGGCTACAGAAACTTCCTCTTTTGAAACATCAACACCAACTACCGCTTTCCATTCATTCATCTTTTTCTTCTCCTTTCTTGACTTTCTTTCTTTCTTCCTGTAGCCTATCATCGTAGTGGAATTCAGGCTTCATTAGCCTAATGTTCCATTCAGGCTTAAGGAAAGTGAAGGTGGGAACAGCATTCCGAACGGTTTTTTTTACCAATGACTGCTTGTTCTTTACCACCTTCACTTTTCCATTGTAACAGTTCCAAAAACAAAATTTCCATAAGAAAGTTAATATACGATGACTGCTTTTAGTGGCAACTCTTCTCATTTCTCCATCCACCAAATATTTTACCACTTTTTTGGAAGCAAAGCCACTTATGGGATTGATGATTTTGTCTTTATCAATTTGATAATTGTGGCTTGTTGAATTTTCTGAAGGCGAGTTTAATGTATCGCTATATGCATTTCCCTCTTCATCTCTGTAAACAACGCCTTCAACCCAATCGCCTTTGAGCAATTCAGAATCAATTGACCTTATTCCCCAGTAGATTTGGGTCTGCCCTTCAGATATCGGGATTTCCACCCTGTTTGTCGTTTTTCTGTTGCCGTCTTTTGCTGTCGTGTAGGGAGGACCTATTTCTCCTATGTAAATGTCAGGTTCTTCATAGTTTGTCCCTGCATAAACTTCATAAGTCAGAGATGATTGAGGTGTTAAGTCGTCTCTGCCGTAGTTCCATTCAAGGATTATTTTCTCTCCTTCATCATATACAGAAACAACTGAAGGAGGCTCGGGTGGACTATTCAAAATAAGGCTCTCCTCAGCAGAATTCACTATCGCCTCTCCTGTGTAAATATCCATCGTCTTCACACCAACCGCTGCAAAGTCAAGTATCTTGTCCCCGTCAAAATCTCCCGCCGCAACAGCGGTGATTTTTCCATCAAGAATAAGTCCTGTCCTTAGAAGACCTCCATTGCCGTTGTTCTTCAGATAACAACTTTTATTCGCTTCTTCTGTCACACACAAAAGCCCAGGAAGCCCGCTTCCGTCAAGATCGCAAAATACCACCTGTCTTACATTTGGAAGGGAAATTCCGCTTTCCATATAACCCGCCTCCCAGGTGTGAGCAAGAGGCCTTATTGAAATGTCAGATGTTGTGTCGGGCTTGAAAAGATATACCAAAGGATCGTTTTTTCCCTGCCTTCCAACCTCTATGTCCAAAAATCCATCCCCGTTGGCATCTTTTGCATCCACCGACGAAATCGCGCTTCCCGTCAAAATTTTTTCTTCTTCCCAAAGATGCAAATCTTCCTCTGTAGCGTAGAAGAAACTCAAACCATTTTTCCCGGCGCAAAGAATGTCCATAAGCCCATCATTGTTCATATCTGCCAACTGCAAATCATTAATGTCAAGTGAGGTGTAAATAACCTCGTCAAGGGTAAACCCGCAAGAAGGCTCATATTTTAAAATAGATATTTTGGTTTTTGAGCCTAAAACTATTCTCACCTTTCCATCAAGGTTTAAAGGAATGTAGCCGACCGCAAAGGCTGAAATGTCTTCATCAAGGTCAAAAGAGTAACCCAATTCAAAATGATCCCCATAATTCATTTCCGCCTGCAAACGCCTTTTGGAAGCGATTATTCTGTCAAGGTAGCGATCACCATTTAAATCAAATAATCTTATTTTGTCCCCATCACCTGCGGTTGTGCTCAATTCGGAGGAAGCGTTGACAAATGTCCCATCAGGGCTTGCCTTAAACAAAGCGTTTTGCACGACAAGGTCGTATGCGGCGTCTCCGTCTAAGTCTCCAACTTTTATGTCGGGTTGGGATAAATCTATTTTAATTGGTAAAGGAATTATCTTCGGCTTTGGCAGAGTGGATCGTGGGGCAGGCGTAATCTCGCTTTCCTCATCATTTATCAAAGCGGAAACCCCATAAGTCAACGAACTATCACTCAAGCATCCATTTGCGTCAAATTTGTATTCCGTTCCTCCGTTAGCCTTAATTTCACCTATCAATTTCGGATTTGACCTTGATTCACTTAAAATGTAAATTCTAAAGGAGGTGTAAGCACAGGCACTTTGATCGTCAACGGTGAAGTAGATAGTGTCATTTGGCGAAGAATTGATGTCGTAGGAAAGACAGACAGTTGAAGCCCACAGCGGTTTTAATGGGATTTCAGGCGTTGCTCTTGCAACAACCTCTTCGCTCCAAGGGCTTAATATTCCCGTTTCTTCATCATAGGCTCTCACCATTATTGTGTAATCCTCGCAAGCCGAAGGAAGCGTCAGGACATATCCATACACCTAATTTCCCAAATCAAACGCATAATTCAGATCGGTATAATCAAAGACAAAAGAAGAGAGAGTCTTATAGGAAAACTCAAAGGCAGATTTTAGGCTAAACGGAGAATCGTCGCTCATCTGCCAGGAAAGGAGAACCTGATATTTTCCGTCAACGCTTTGATGAAGGTCTGTGGCGGTTAGGTTGATAATCGGGCTTGAGCAATTTTCCGCTAAATAGTTTGCCATGACAGAAATCCGCCCTGAACCGCTTGTGGGAATTTGGTATGTCAAAGGATTATCAAAATAGCTCTGGGAAGAACCGCCATTTATGCTGATTGTCCAGTAATTAAAAGAATAGCACTTTTTTCCTTGGTAGCATTCATCTACTGCATAAAAAGTGACAGATTCTCCGTTGCTGTAGCACGATTTGTTGGGAGTTACTGTTGATCCACAATAATAATCTGTCAGACTAATCGTATAACCACTGCAGGAGCTTTGTGAAGCGGTGAAATTTTTTCCCGTTTGATTGGCGCCGCTTATCGTTACAGAAATAGTTGTGGGAGAGAAAGTGTATCCGCTCTTTGAAGGTGTAACTGTGTATGTGCCATTAGCCAAGCCAGAAAAAGTATAAGTTCCGTTAGTTGTAGTTGTAGTTGTTGAAGAAGCCGCACCGGAAAGTGTCATTGTTACGCCTGAAAGCCCTGAATTGTTGTAAGTTACTGTTCCAGAAATTGAATAGGTGGATGAGCCAGTTACTGTTGCCATCAAAGTGTAACTCCCTTCACTAACTCCGTCACAGCCGATATACATTGTCCCAGAAGTGGGATTGTTGATAGAAATTGATTCCTGGTAAGTCCCACTGTTTGTAGATCGTCCATCAGAGGAAAAAGTTGTTGGCAACAAATTGTTTCTACAGTATAGGTCAATATTTGCTGTAAGATTTGTCAAAGTTATTGATAAATTAGACGCTCCTGACGGAATAGAAATTGAGTAATAATGGAACTGGTTTTGGCAAACACTGCCATTTACTGGAACTCCAGAAGAAAGCGCTTTAATGTTGCTTTCTGTGGCAGCAAAATCTTTGCCTGTTATATTTGTCCCGGAAATTGTCACAGAATAGCTTGCTGGAGAAAATGTGTATCCGCTCAATGAAGGAAAAACCGTATAGGTTCCATTGGGAAGATATGAAGAAGTGTAATCGCCATTTGAGTTAGTTGTAGTAAATTTTCCGCCCGCAGCGACCACAACCCCCGCAAGACTCTGGCAGTAGGCTTTGATATTTCCCGAGATAGTGTGGCAGTTCCCTAAAGTCCCAACAAAATCATTTAATGTTATATTGGAAGAGAGGTCAAAACTTTGAGAGGAAGACGAAAAGGTCCAGCAAGCATCCGAACTAACCGTAACTGTGTAACTTCCGCTTTGAAGATTTGAAAATGAATAGTTGCCATTTGCATCTGAAACCGTGGATTTTGAAGCGGCTCCGCTTAAAGTAACATTAATGCCACTTATGCCCTTATAATTATTGTCTCTTACTTTTCCACTAACAGTGTAATATGTTGTTCCTCCACTGCAATTGGCTGTGAAATTAATTCCAGTTTTGTTGGAAGTGCTAATTGTTACTGTTGTTGAGGTCGGGCTAAATGTGCAGCCACTCTTTGAAGGAGTTACAGTGTATGTCCCACCAGCAAGCCCAGAAACTGTATAGGTGCCCTGACTATTCGTATCTACTGTCGTTGAAAAACCGCCACCGCTCTTCACCACTTTTATTGTCACTCCGGCAACAGGAAAGCTTGGCAGTAGGTCAGCAGATGATTCAAGTGCTATACTTTGTGTTACTTTGCCTGATATAGAGTATGTGCTTACCTGTGTTGCAGTAAAATTCACTCCAGTAATAGATGAATTGCTTATTAAAACAGATTTTGAAGTCGGATTAAAAGTATACCCTGTTTTGGAAGGAACAACGCTATATGTGATACCACTTGAACCCCCTGAAAGAAAGAGCAAAGTGTAGTTTCCTGAAGAGTCAGTAAGGGCGGTAGAAACAGTTTGAGAATTTCGTTTCGCTTCAAGGACAACCCCTTCAACCCCTATTTGATTAGAATCTTTAACGCTTCCTGAAATTGAATAAAAAGAAACCTGACTCGTCGCAGCAACATTTGAGCCAACATAAAGATATGCTTTGTCTGTAAACGATTGGGATGAATTGTAATTTACAGCCATTTCTTCTTTGACTTCGCTTCCATCTCTCAAAAAATATCCGCAAGAAACAACCTTTCCTGAAGTATCCTTCTTCACAACACCTATCCTTTCGTTTGAGGAGTCATAATAGTAATCTTCCCTTCCTGATGCGGTCGTTACATATTGCGTTAAATTAAGAGAATTGTAATTGATTCCAATTCCGCCCTGCTGTGTGACATTCCCATTGCTGTCATAAACATAATTTTCCACTGACCCATTTCTTAAAAAACTTGTTATGCGGTTGTTAGCCCCATAAACCGCAACAAAATTTGACGCTGACATATTTGAATTAGAAGTATAGCGACTTGTAATATTTCCATAAGCGTCATACCCATAGGTGAAGCTATAATTAGAATCCTTTCTGACATCGGCTGAGACAAGCCTAAATGCCTTGTCATAAGTGAAAGTTTCTGTTCCTTCCATCCCATATTTGTCCATCTGCGTAATATTTCCAGCAGGATCATAATGGTAGGACGATATTCCGAAAAGCGTTGCGCCTAAAGAATTCTTTGCATATATGGAACTTAACCTTCCAGTAATGGTGTCAAATGAATATGTATTTTTCTCACCATTTGAATAAGTAAGTTGATTTATCGCCCCAGATGGATGGTAAGTGATTTCATTTACGCCATTGCCATCATTATCAAACTTCCTTGAATTCAAAGCGCCCCTTTTGTAAGTTGAACTTATGGAATAAGTGGGATTATCATTCAAATAATGGCTTTCCTTTTCTACGAGCCCCATCTGGTTGTAGGTAAAAACTGTCTGCCATTTGACTTTTAGGGTGTTCTGCAATCCTGTATCCACATTTTCAATTTTTTTCCCTAATCGTCCGCCCCTTCCATCATAAACAAACTGTTCAACGCTATTCCATAAGGTGCTACCCTCATTCTTGCTTCTGGCTGTTGTCAATCTGCCTAATCCATTGGTGGAGAATGACTCATCGTAAACGAATTCCTTTAATATTGTTGTCAAAGAAGAAGCAACCTTTGAAATCTTTGTAAGCCTCCCTTTTACATCATAACTTTGGGATATTTTGTAATTGGATGAAACGCCATTTTCATCTTTATACTCAAGCAAATTACCTAATGCGTCATAAGCATAATAGTTTATCGTGCCTCTTTCGGGGGTGAATGAAGTCAAAAGATGACCCAATGCATCATAAGAAAATGTCCTTGCTGGCTGACTTCCTATTTGTGCTGATATAAGCTGGTCTAAGCTGTTGTATGTGTATGTGGCACTCGCCCCTTCGGGTGGTATGACGCTTATTAGCCTTCCGAAAATGTCTTTCGTGTAAATCGTTGCCGAATTAATTAAACCACTTATACTTTGAATCCCATATATGGTCGTTGTAGTTATAAGTCCGTTGTAATCGTTTTTCGTCCAGCCTCCATCGGGCTTTAAGATATACCTTGTCCTTAAAAATGGGTCAAGATAGAGTGAACTGTTCTGCGGGAAAGGACTGCTGAATGTGGCGTTGCCGTAGGGAGAAGAAAATACCCCATAAGCGGTAGAATTCTTCGTCGGAAAAACTATTGAGTAACTGCTTCCTGTTGCAACGGGAATATTTAGCGTAGTTGTCCCCATTCCACTGCTTCCCGGCCTGTATGGATATGATTCAAATACAACATTTCCCAGTGGATCGTAACATTTATCTGTGGAACTCCAACTATTGTCGGGCATAACATTTGATGTCCTTATCAGTCTTCCTAAATCGTCAAATTCGTAATAGGTGTAAATGTCCTGGTCGCTGTTTAAATTAACAGTTCCGCCTGAAGGGCTATCTCCCGGAATTGAGCCTAACCCTTTGTAAAACTTTATAACATTTCCAACGCTCCAACTTACACCATTATCCCTCGTTTTTGTCGCTAACGGATATTCAATTTTAGTCGGTGCTTCACCATTTGGCGGTGTAATTTGAATTATCCTTCCTATTGCATCGTAACTAAAGTTGGTAGTCAATCCATTCGCATCAGTCTCTGATGTTATCCTTCCCGTCAAAGAATTTATGAATCTTGTAAATTCGTAGTAACTGAAGCCAGCCCATTTCATTGATGAAACTATTCCACCGCTGTAATTAAATGAAACTGAATAACTGTTTGAAGAGCCGCCGTCAGGATAAGTTTGACCTCCAGTGTAATCTATTTGTGAAATGTTGCCTCTGTGTTCGCTTGAATATGTTATTGTCGCAGTAGGGTCTGTTGTTGAAATTGTCACATTATCAACATCTTTATTATTTATGTTTATTGCATAAACCCACTCTCTTTTTTGGCTCTTTTTAAGAAGCAAACCAGAATTTGGAAAAGGAGGTTGATCGAGATATGACATTGCAACCGCTTTAAAGCCACCGCCCTGATTTGAATTTGCGTTAATTGTTGTTAATGATGGCTCCTGAGGATCGCCGGGATAGGCGGCTTTTTGGTCAATCACAGAAAATCCTTGAAATTGGATCGTATTTGCTTTACCATCATAAGAATTTATCAACCTGTCAATTTGGTAGAAAGAAAGAGTTTCATCCACCTTTAAATCATACTCCCTTACACTCGTTGAAATGAGCCCCAAGAGAGTTACTTGATCTTCTGAAACCTTTCCTTCTTTAGTGTATGTTAAGAGATAATGTCCAAAATCGTCATAAACCTCATTCCTTGTTGTCTTTTCCCATAAGATGTGGCTTGTATCGCTTAATGAAGAAGCATTCCCATCAAGTTCCGCCTCGTAAACCTCCCTTACTCTAACATTGCCAACTGGCGTATAAGGGTTTCCTGCAAAGTATTCTGCAACGCATTTATCAGCATCTCCTCCATTTGAACTAAATTTCTTTTTTGAAACATAAACAGCGTTAGTAAATGGATTGAAATTATCGAAAGGAATAGGCCATTGCGCTCCATTTGAATTGTACTTAACTACAGCAACCTCCATCCCCGCTGGAACAAGCTGTCGCTGTCCCGAATTCCATTCATCAGCGTAAAAATAGAGCGTCTCCCTCCCATAAGGATCTGTCATTAATACGGGAAGAAGCGCTATTTGATCGCTTAACCCTCCTATCCACTTTGCCTGAGAGTAATTTCTTTGCCACTGCCATTGTAGTGTATTGTTCCCCACATATTCTCTCTTAGAAACTACACCGATAAAATCTCCCCATTGCTCCTGGCAATCCTCTGTCGGACAGGGTCTATATTTATATATAAACCTGTCATAATCATATTCTGACACTGCTCCTGTTGGATAGTAAACTTTGTAAAGAAAATAACCCAAATATCCACTTTGGGGAGACTTTGCAAAAAACCCCTGATAATCATAAAGCGTTTGAAGCCCAACAGGGTCTGTAACTTTCACAAGAAATGGCATTTCCTTGCTACCATCTGGAACAATGTTTTTTATCTGATATTCAAATGTCTCTATGCTTCCATCGGGATATTGAATTGAACTTAAAAGATTATTTAATTTATTGTTAGGTTTTCCAGATGTTAAATTGAAATTTATCACCCTTCCAAACTGGTCAACCACCTTTTTTATCGCTCCTGCGTAAGGTTGCCCGCTGTATGGGTCTGTGTTTGAATTTGGCGCATATTGGTAATAGTAAATGTTTATCTCATTTCCCGCTCTGTCTATAATTTTTGCTGTATAGTATCCGTTGACAAAAGGGTTCTTAACATAATAAAAGCCATTATAATCAATAACTGGAACTATGTAACTACATCTGGGATTAACTTCATCTATTTCTCCTAATAACTTCTTAGACCCATCCGGGAGATATACAGTCCAAAAGCTTTTTGAGATATCAGAATCATTTTTTGTAAATTTTGCCCTTATATAACTGCTGTCATTTGTGTAATACCAATTATCATCAACAGGATATGGTGAATTTGGTGGGTCATCATAGGGCTCTATACTGTTTTTAAGATGAAGAGGATGTTTTGCCCCGCTTTCATCTATGTAAACCCAATTTTTTCTGTAGGCTCTAATGGTATGCTGTGGATCCTCCACAGACCCAATTTCAAAACAGATGCGTCCATAAGAAATGTTCCATCCGGCGCCAAGATAACTATGGGTAACCGTATCAATATCTGTTTCTGCGGTCAGCGGAGTAGAAGTGTTATAAACTCTTGTGAAGTTTAAAGAAAAACCCAAATTTTGAGGAAGGGAAATAGAGGAGGAATGAGTTACCGTCAAACCTCCATTAAAACCGTTAACATATTCCCCGTTGCCAAAATTTTGGTATGACATTATTGGCTTGAACCCAGGTGAATTCACCGCAACTGGCATATACTCCTGTCCAAAGGTGAACATTGTAAATAAACCAATTGTTGTGATTATTAAAAGAAGTCTATTTAATTTCTTGAGGGGGGGGGGGGGG
>JAAZNT010000334.1 GCA_012798145.1 Thermoanaerobaculaceae bacterium
ATAGGGAACAAAAGCGGTGTTGAACCGGGATGCGTTATTGGGGATAACTGTCAAATAGGGGATGATTGCCATCTCTATCCGAGAGTTGTTCTTTATGACAATGTTGAATTGAAGAACAGGGTAATACTTCACTCTGGAGTTGTGGTCGGTTCCGATGGATTTGGCTACGCAGAGGACAACGGCTCTATCAGAAAAGTTCCGCAAATAGGAAAAGTAACAATTGAAAACGATGTTGAAATAGGAGCAAACACAACTATTGACAGAGGGGCTCTTGAGAAAACTCTTATAGGAGAAGGAAGCAAGATAGACAATCTATGTCAAATTGCCCACAATGTCATTTTAGGAAAAAACTGCGTAATAATAGCCCAGTCAGGGATTAGTGGTTCTACAAAACTTGGCGAGGGAGTAATTATGTCGGGACAGTCGGGCGCTGTGGGACACATTAAAATTGGAAGTTTTTCTGTCATCGGAGCAAAATCTGCGGTTACAAGGGATGTTCCGGAAAAAAGCCACTATACTGGAATCCCTGCCCAAGAACATAAAAAATGGCTAAAAGAAATTGCGCTTTTAAGAAAACTTGATGAAATATACGAAAGACTTAAAAAGGAGAATAAAAATGATTAACATTGAAGAAATTATGTCAATTCTCCCGCACAGGTATCCCTTCCTTCTCGTTGATAAAATAATTGAATTTGAGACAGGAAAAAGAATAGTAGGAATAAAAAATGTCACAATCAACGAACCTTTTTTTCAAGGGCATTTTCCCGGGAAGCCTGTGATGCCGGGAGTTCTTATCATTGAAGCGATGGCGCAGGTGGGCGCAGTGCTGATGTTGAAGGATATGGAAAACAGAGAAGATAAACTTGCCCTTTTTGCAGGAATTGATGAGGCGCGCTTCAGGAAACCGGTAGTTCCCGGAGACATTGTAAGATTTGAAGTTGAAGTTCTAAAGGTTAAATCGGTAACTGCCAAACTTCATGGAAAAGCCTTTGTTGGTGATGAGTTGGTCTGCGAAGCGACAGTTTTATGTGCAATGGTGAAGAGAAATGGTTAAAATTGACAAATTTGCTGTTGTGGAAAGTGGAGCTGAAATTGGAGAGGGAACAGAAATTGGTCCCTTTTCATACATTGGCAAAGATGTTAAGATCGGAAAGAATTGTAAAATAGGTCCCAACTGTGTAATATCAGGAAATACTGAGATAGGAAATAACAATGTTTTTGTTTCTCACGCAGCTGTTGGAGGTCCTCCTCAGGATATTGGTTACAAAGGGGAGGAAACTCGGCTTTTAATAGGGGACAACAATATCTTCAGAGAATTCGTGACGATTAACAGAGCAACGACAAAAGAAAACAAACTGACACAAATAGGGAGTAATTGCCTACTTATGGCTTATGTTCACATTGCCCATGATTGTCAGGTTGGAAACAACATCATTTTTGCAAACAACGCAACCCTTGCAGGGCATGTCAAAGTGGGCTCTTTTTCTACTGTTGGCGCGCTTTCAGCAGTGCATCAGTTTTGCACAGTAGGCGAGCACGCTTTTATTGGTGGAGGCTCAATTTTGACAAGAGATGTTTTGCCCTTTGTGAAGACGGTAGGGTCAAGAGGAGAAGGAAAGATTTTTGGCATAAACACAATAGGGCTTGAAAGAAAGGGATTTCCTAAAGAAACAATTGAGGCGCTTAAATCGGCGTATAGAATACTGTTTAACTCAAAGATGCTTTTAACCGAAGCCCTCAAAGTCTGCGAAGAAAAATACGGGGATGTTAAGGAAGTAGCATATTTAATAAAATTTATAAAAGAGTCAAAAAGGGGAATACAAAGATAAATGGCTATTAAAACCGCTGTGATAGGAGTTGGAGCGCTTGGTCAACATCATGCAAGAATTTTGTCGTCTCTTGAAGGGTGTCAGCTTGTTTCTGTTGTTGACGCCAACATGGATAGGGCGAAAGAGATAGCAGAAAAATACAACACATCGGCTCTTCAAAATTACAGAGAAATAAAAAATGTTGATGCTGTCGTTGTGGCTGCTCCAACAATTTATCATAGGGAGATTTCAAACTATTTTCTTGAGAGAGGAGTTTCAGTTCTTTGTGAAAAACCGCTTGCTTCTTCCGTGGAGGAGTGTGATTCAATAGTTGAGACTTCACAAAAATACAATTCAAATCTTCTCGTAGGGCATATTGAGCATTTTAATCCAGCAGTTGAGTGCGTTTTTAAAGAGACACAAACTCCGGGATTTCTCGAAATTCATCGACTTGGAGTTTTCACAGGAAGGTCTTTGGATGTTGATGTGGTTTATGACTTGATGATCCACGACATTGAAATTTCTTCAACATTAGTAAAAAGCAAAATTGAAAATATAGAAGCGATAGGTGTTGCGGTTCTTTCAAACCACATAGACATTGCAAATGCAAGAATAACTTATGAATCGGGATGCGTGTGCAACCTCACTGCGAGCAGGATTTCTAAAGACAAAATCAGGAAACTTAGGCTGTTTGAGAAAAATTCCTACTTTTCGATTGATTACTCAGAGCAAAGTGTTGAAGCATACAGAATCATTGAAGAGAACGGAAATAAAACTATAAAGAAACTTGAATTTAATGTTGAGAAAAAAGAACCTTTAAGAGCGGAACTTGAACATTTTATTAAAGTAGTTAAAGGCGAGGAAAAACCAAAGGTTGATGGAATTTCAGCAAGGAACGCCGTCAAGGTAGCCGCTGAGATTGTTGAAAAAATTTTAAGAAG
>JAAZNT010000335.1 GCA_012798145.1 Thermoanaerobaculaceae bacterium
CCGAGCCGAATTGTCTTTGTCATTTCATTTATTCTGTTTGCTATGAAAAGAGGGGTTCTTATGTCAAAGTCGCTTGGCTCTCCCTCTTTTATTTTATGCCTTTTGTTGAGCGTTTTCACAATCTCATCTTGGACGGCAGCGAGGTCAAATCCCTCTCTTACCTTGAATCTAATTACTCTTATTGAATCCATATGGAAAACTCTTTTCATTCCTGTTGATAAAGGAATTAAAATGATGTCGTCCAAATCAAATCCCATAGGGTTTGTTCCTTTTGATTTAAAAACTCCCTTCACCTCAAATGGAATGTTGTTAAGCAGGATCCTTTTTCCAAGAGGGTCTTCATCGAGGAAAAGATTTTTGACGGTTGTTGTCCCGAGTATGCAGACTCTTTTTACGCTCCTTAAATCGTCATTGTTTATCGGCTCACCAGAGTCAATTTCCCATTCGTTGACTATTGAAAATTCTGTATCTGCGGCAAAAACTTGGCTTTCTGTGGCTTGGCTGCCATATTTTAAAGAGAAGCCGTCCCTTCTTATAGCGCCAGAAAAAACCGCTTTGTCGCTTAAAGCGCTTCTGAGCGCTTCAAGGTCTTCAAGTTTTAAAGTCGCCCCGCTTCCGCTTCTTCCGCTTGCTCCTGTCAGTCTCCCTCCGCCGGCGAAAATGACACCGGTTCTTGGACCCATAAATTTCATAACTTCTTCAATTCTCTTTTCCACACCCCTTGAAATTCCCACAACTCCGGAAAGAAGCATTATTCCGACCGCGGTTCCGAGCATCATTAAAAAGGCTTTTCCTTTTGATGAAAATATCGCTTCAAAAGAGTGGATTAAAAGTCTTGAAAAACTTCCTATTTTCATCGCAATTTTTCTTCTTTGAAAACCTTCCCGTCTTTGAGGGTTATTATCCTTTGAGCTCTTTCCGCCACTTCTCTTTCATGCGTGACGACAATTATTGTTCTCCCCCTTTTGTGTATTTCGTCAAAGATTTCAAGGATTTCACTTGAAGATTTGCTGTCAAGGTTTCCGGTGGGCTCATCGGCAAGAAGCAGGTCGGGGTCGTTTATTAGCGCCCTTGCTATTGCTACCCTTTGCTGTTGCCCCCCCGAAAGAGCATTAGGTTTGAAATGAACCCTTTCAGAAAGCCCTACCATTGAAAGAAGTTTCAGCGCTTTTTCCTTTGCGTCTTTCGGGTAATTGTCCGTGTATAAAAGAGGGAGGAGAACATTGTCAAGGACAGAAATTCTGTTTAGAAGATTGAAAAGTTGGAAAACAAAACCAAAAGACTTGTTTCTCAACTTGGATAATTCATCGTCGTTTAATTCTGTCAGATCTTTGTTTCTAAAAATATATTTTCCCTCTGTCGGTTTATCCAAAGTTCCCAAGATGTTCAATAGTGTGCTTTTGCCCGTTCCCGACGGCGCCATAATCGCCGAATATTCGCCCTCTTCAATTTTAAAGTCAATTCCGAAAAGGACTGGGGTCGCTTTTCCTTCTGTAAAATATGTTTTTTTTATTCCCTGAAGTTCGATCACATCTCACTCCGCTGTTGTTGGACAAGGACCTTGTCTCCGAGAGAAAGACCGCCTTTGACTTCAATCAGGTCTCCCGATTCCCTTCCAATGCTTATCTGCCTTTTAACGCTTTTTTCGCCTTCCTTTACAAGAACATAGGGGACTCCGTTTTCTCTTTTTACAGCCTTTGAAGGAATGGCTAAAACGCCTGAAAGAGTGTCAAGATGGATTGTTACGGAGGCAGTCATTTGAGGCCTTAAAAAACCTTCGTAATTGTCTTCAATAGATAAAATAGTTGCGTAATATACTACATTATCTTTGATAGTGGCGTCGGGATAAATCGCCTCGACTTTTGCATTCCAATTTTTATCTGGATATGCGTCAACAGAGAATGATGCCTTGTCTCCAACTTTTATTCTTCCAATATCAACTTCATCAACATAAGCGTCAACCTCAAGACGGCTTAAATCAAGTATCGTAACAAAAGTGGGCGCCGAAAGACTCGCCGCGACAGTTTCTCCTTCCTGTGTGGAAACTGAGCCGATCGTGCCAGAAATCGGGGCGGTGATTGTCGCATAGGAAAGTTGTATTTTTGAATAATCAAGTTGCGCTTTTGCGCTTTTAAGCTGGGCTTCTGCAGAGTCAAGCGATTTTTTTGCAGCATCAAAGGCGTCTATTGAAACAACGCCTTCCTCGTAAAGTTTTGATAATCTTTGAAAATTCGCTCTTTGATAGGCAA
>JAAZNT010000336.1 GCA_012798145.1 Thermoanaerobaculaceae bacterium
AAAGAAGAATAGTCCTTATTTTATTTAAAAAAGACGCGCCACCTGCAATGTTAAGCGATTCCTTGAGAATATATCCGTCGGCAGAAACTTCTTCCGCTTTTCTTTTAATTTCCTCTTCTTCACAAGACGATATTAAAACAAGTTTTGTTTTCTTGTCCTGACCGCCTGTTATTTTCTCTTCTTTTCTAAGCGCTCTGATTATTTTGTCGCCAGACATAACTCCTCCTAAATTTATGTCTATAATGACTAAATCCGGCTTTGGAGAAGCTTTGTAATAAGATTTTGTAAAATCCATCCATGATGAAGCCGTAACTACTTTATAATTATGTCTTCTCAGGAGATCCGCAGTGACCTTCCTAAAGAGTGCGTCATCATCTACAACCATTACCAAATAATCCATTTTTCCTCCCTCTTTGCTTCCCTTTCTTAAATCAAGAGTAATATTTTAACTCTTTTTGCTTTAACAAAAAAGGGAATATTTTTATACCGCCTGCTACTATCTTAGACGGCGAAAAAATAGAAGGTGCTTGGGCAAATTCTGGAATGAAAGCTACGCTATTGGTAAAAGTGGAGACAGAGAATTCTATAATCGCTGCAAGTTCGATAAAAATAACCGTCAAAGAAAGGGTTTTTCATTATAGTCATAAATTGTTCAGTCTCCTTATGTTCATTGACTTTCCAATCCTGTCTCTGATACCGTCTTTTTGAGCGAGACCAATTTGAAAAAAAGGTAAACGTCCAACCCAAGGGCGATTATTGCAAGGCTCAGGTCGAAAGCCGTGTATGAAAGCCTTGTTAGAATATCCAGCCATCCTATTTTCAAAAGCATAAAAATTCCACTGATCGCCGAAAAGCAAAGGGCTAAGCAGCCTGTGAGCCATATTCCCCTTTTAAAGCCTTTTAAAAGACCATTATTTTCGAGCAAAAGAGCGGAAAGAAGCGCAACTATCAAAAGACATCCAACCCAGAAATGAAGGGAATCCAGTGTGAATCTGCTTATTGTCATATATTCGAACAATCCCGGTGAGAAAATGGTTATAAAGAATCCCACTACAGAGGCTGCAAAGAACAGCAGGGAGAAATATTTTACCCTATTTTCGCTAAAAGCACCGCTCTGTATCGCAAGAATCGAGAAGAAAAGCAGAAGAATCAATATGATAAAAAAGCAAAGAGCGAAGTAAATAACTTTTTTCAATATTGTTTCTCTGAGTTCGCCGAGTTTGACCCAAAATCCTGAAAGCCCAAGCAGTTTATATTTGGGCATCCATTCTGGCTTTGCATCTTTTGGGGAAAAGGGGGTTTTGAGAGCCTTGCCGTAAAAGAAGGAGGATTTTCCGCTGTGGCAGTCAGTACATCCCCTTGCCCCCAAGGCAGCCTTAGCGGGGGCGACATCATGCGAATACTTATAGACGGAGGCATAGGGAGTCGCCTCATATTCTTCCTTGGGAAGTTCCCTTGATTCGTTGGAAGAATAATAAACTCTTGCGTCGCTGACATATACAACTTTCTTACCCACAAGAGGAAATCCTGTTTTCTCAAGATATTTTCGTGAGGCGGAAAGAATAGCGTCTATTTCCTCGGGACTATTTATTTCAAGGACGCTGTCTTTGTTGTCATCTTTAATTACTTTCAATTCGGGATAATTGGTGTCAGGATTAGAGCGATGTTCCATCCACATGCTGTAAAAATCCTTCATAAAGAGTTGATTCAGCCCCTTTCTTCCTTCTTCTTCAAACCCGACAAATGTTGAATGGACGACATTGGCGGGAAATATTTTACCCTTGTATCTTATTAGAGTTGGATCAGAAATATCAGTCGGTTTGTCTTCGGCTCCGAAAAGCTCTAACTCGCCGTAATGGTTCCAGAAATTCATCTTTTGGTCGTAAAAAGTCCAGATATGTTTCGGCGGAGGAGAAATTCTGGGAGCGCTGTCGTAAACATCGCTTGCCTGTACAAGGGCGCTGGCATTAGCCCTGTTGGGGATATGGCATACCTGACAGGCAAGCTTGTCAAGGTGCAAGGGTGGTAGCCAATTGTGTTTTGCCACAGGTGCGTTTCTGTAACCCTTCAAGTGGCAATCCTCACAACTTCTCACGGTGTTGTCAAGGTCGTTGCGGACGAAACCGGAAGGATCGTCTCCTTTTCCGAATTGATGAATCTCTTTTCCCAAGATTCTCGGATCGGCAGCCTTGCTGCCGGCAGCATGACAGTCAACACACTTGAGCCCTGCCATCATATGGACATCTGTTCTTTCCGAATATCCCGCGCCCCTTTTTTTCCAATCGGGTTTAAAATGGCAGTTCAGGCAGGTCTTTGATCTCGGTTCAGGAACTATGTGGATGGTAACATTACCGTTATCGTCAAAAAGGGATTTGTCATAAATGACTTCAATTGGAACTCCATTCTTGACGGATCCGACAATGTTGCCAAATTTTGCGCCGGCAGTTGCTGCCCATTTAAAATGGAGTTTCCCGATCTCATCGTTCCTTTTTTTAAAGTTGTATTCCGGCTGATGACAGAGAAGGCAATCTGCTTCAATGACGCCGGTTTCATTCCATCTCGCTCTGTAATAATCGCCGTCTAAGCCATTATCGCCCCCAGCCGAAAATCCAGAAGAAGGGTCGTTCATACACTCATCGTATCTTCTGCCGTTCCTATCGTATTCCAAAGGTCCTCCGCCGGGATGGCAGTTGCCACAGGTGGCTGTTACAAATTCAAAGGAGGTCATGTCAATTAGTCTTGGATTTGTGTTGTGTTTCGGGGCGAGCTGTCTATACAAGGGGGCTGGAGAACACCAGTTCCCACCGTAGTTGCCGGGATAGAGAACCCAGTTATATCTTTCACCATATTTTTGAGGAACCGCTTCTCCCTTTCCCTGCTGGAAATGGAACCCTTGTGTAATTTTCTCGTAGTTGTGGCAACCTTTCGCGCCACAGGTTTGCTTCGGTGAATAGGGGACTTTATCGTTGATACCTTTTACAGGATTTATTACTTCACCTTTTTCATCTCTAAGAGGGAAAGGGGGGCAAACGCCAAGCCCCTTAGGAAGAGTATCCTTGACTTCCTGTTCATTTGGTTGTTTCTGAGCATAAATTAACCTTTGAATTGCGAATGTCATAAAGAGCGCTCCGGCTGCAAGAAGCGCAATAAAAAGGAAATAAGACTTTTTCATTCTGCCTCCCTTTTCTCAAAAAGAAAATGTTGCCTGGATATAATACCAGTTAGCATTACTCCATTTTTGCAGATTCAATTTAATAAAGTCAAGGGGACAGAGTTTTGAAACCCCGCAGAGAATAGACAATTGTTTCTTCAAGGTGTATATGAACCTCAAGTCATACTCTGTTCCGATTGCCGTCCCGCTTCTCCCTGTTGTATCCCTCAAATTGGAGACAAGAGAGGGAAGATACCATCCGTCGCGTTTTGAGGCGAGAGAAAACCTATGACAATCAAATGAAAGAGATAATTTTTCACTCGGACTTATAGCGAAATTTGCCTCAACATCTCTGATGTTTGACCAGAAAAAAAGGTTCATAAATCCGTAATAGAGATCAGCCCCGCCAAAAACGCCGTCAAATGTTTCGTAAGTTCCATCTTTGGGGTTTGAATCCCCAGAACCAAAGGTCTATTTCATCCCAATTTGAGGCTTTGTCGGGAAATCAAAAGTATAAAGAATTTTTGCGTTAACCCCATAAACTTTTATAGTGTCAGAAGAGGGGCTGTCTAAAAAGTTTTGTAATTTGGAATTAGGATTGGAAAAAGGGGGTTGACAGGGGTGATTTTTTGTGATAAACTGGCTTATGATAAGGAGGCAGTATGAAAGAAGGCAAAGATGAAAGTAAGTTAAAAGAACTAA
>JAAZNT010000337.1 GCA_012798145.1 Thermoanaerobaculaceae bacterium
AGAAAAAGAAAAGAAAGAGAACACAATAACAAAAGATCAGTTTATGGAATGGACTAAATCTGTATGGACAATGAATGCAGAAAGTGCAAGAAGGATAGGGCATCCAGCTCCATTTCCTGAAGAACTGCCGTTGTGACTTCTTCCGCCCTTCTTTCCTCTGGCGCTCCTCCGCCTTTTGGAATTTTTGTCATTCTGTCTGAATAAACATCAAAGCCCCTTGAAAGCCCCCTTGTCTTTTCAAGGATTATTGACGAAACAACTGCTACAGTCTTGTAGCCGTTTCTCTTAAAAATTTCCTGAACAAGGGTGTGTTTAGGATTTAATTCAAGCCCGTTCACCCTCAAATTAAGAGATGAAGGCAGTTTCCCTGTCAAAATATCCGCATGACTTGGCAAAGTCAGTGGAACAGCGCACCTTGCCTCTTCAAAGATAATTCCTTTTTTTGCGATTTCGTCAATGTTAGGGGTAAACCCTTCTTTACCTATGTAACAACCAATATGGTCAGCCCTCGTTGTGTCAAGTGTTATAAGAAGCACATTTGGAGATTCGGCTGCAAAGTTTAAACTTAAAAAACAGCAAAGAAGAAAAAGAAGTTTTTTCAAATTATTCTCCTTTCAATACAAAATCAAAAAAGGGAGAAATAGCGCTTTTATTAACAAGCGCTTTTTGATTGCCTTCTTCATCCACATCTGTTAAAGAATGTCCCAAACCCTTCAGATAAACAGGTTTAAACTTTCCTCCGCTTTCCTTCTCAAGAATCTCCCCGTGAAACGGGAGGATCACTGTGTCTTTGTCGGGATAGGCAAAAAGCGCCTTTTTTGAAAAACCCTTTATTTCATCTGCAGGAGAGAAAAGGGAAAGCTCTTTAAGAACAGGGATGTAAATTTTTGAACCCTTGAATGTTGCCCATTCCACATCGCTTTTCTTGAGGTCAAGAGACAGAGCGTCAAGTTCTCTATACGCCTCCTGTTGCGCCTCAAGGTTTTGCATAATTGAGATTTGCTCTCGCCATATTCTTAAAATCTCTTTCATCGGAAATGCAACAAAGATGATTCCTTTTATGTTTTCATCTGAAGTTGCTTTAAGAGCGCTCCAGCCTCCAAGCCCCTGCGAAAGAATAAATATTTTGTTTTTATCAATTTTGTCGCTTGCTCTTAAAAATTTCAGAAGCGATTTTATCTCGTTTTTCCTTCCTTCAAGGGTCAGCAAAGAAGGGTCTCCTGAACTTTCAGAAATACCTCTTGAATCAAAGCGAAGAGACGCTATACCTTTTTCGGCGAAAGCAAACGCAAGTTGTTTTATAGGGCTTGCTTTCCTTTGATCGTAAGATGAATTGCCGTCTCTGTCAACGGGCTGAAAATCCTGAACAAGAAGAACCGCCGGAAAGGGCGCGTTTCCTTCTGGAATAGTCAAAGTGGCTCCTATGGTTCCCGCTGAAGATTCTATATGCACTTCCTTTTCGGTGAAATTTCCCGCCGTCAACTGTATGCTCTCTTTTGTTGTTTTTACTTCTTCTTTTTCAAAGGGCTTAATTTGATAGTTGGATCTTACCGCTGTAACCCCTTCTGTCGGAACTGAGACAAGAACGACAGTGTTGTCCTTGTCAAGCCAGAAACTTGTATAAATCTTGTCGTTTATCAGAATATTGTAATGTTTTAGTATGTAGTTAGAGCCGGCAACATATGTGTTTAAAGTACCCTCATATTCAACTACGCAAGGCTTTAGCCTCATCAGTTGGGGAACAGCAAGGGCAAATTCCCATTTTTGCCCTTCCCCTTTTATTTTATCGGCAAGAAGGTTATAAAGGCAGAACCCGTATGGCTCAAGAACAATAAGATTGTCGGGAAGTTTTTCGTCCTTTTTCTTGTCTGCAGAAAGCCGTGTCTGGGAGAACCTTAAAACCTTTCCAGCGGGATAACAATAGCCAGCGTTCACTCCCAAATCAATCCTGTCATTCATAATGTCGTCTGTTCTCTGCTGTTCCCTGTCAAAAACATTGACCATTCTCATATCTTGGTCTATAAGTTCTGTGGCAGACTTTTCAGTTTCAACAAGGTCAGTTTTGCTGAAATCCTCAACTTTTGAGCGGTATTCGTAGCGCAGAAACTCTCCGGTTGAGAAAACAGCGTCGTAGTAAGGATAAACTTTTAAATCAACATAACCTCTTTTTGACTGCTGGTAAGGGTATTGAAATCTCAATTCAGAATAAAGTTCATAGGTGTCCTTTTTTTTGTCAACCGCCACTTTGTATGTTTCCTGTCCCTTCTTCACACCGTTAAGGTAGAGATCAAAAGTCCCTTTTTCTACAATTTCTCTGCTCCCTGCAAACGATGGAGATAAAAAAAGAAGCGATAAATAAAAGACAACAAAAAGCGAAAAAACTTTTCTTGCCATATAAACCTCCAGAAAATATTATACAACATTCTAAAAAAGCGCTATAAGTTATGGAGTTATCTTTTCAAACGGCGCTAAATAGTGAAAAGCGGGATTGGTTTTGACTTTCCTTTTAGAGAGAAAGTTCCAACTTCTTTATAAACATATTTGTCTTCCGTTCTAGATTTTGTCTCAAAACTTACAAGGAGTGCAACTTCCGCCCTTTTTGTGGCGTCCTCAATTCTTTGGGCTGTGTTGACTGTATCGCCTATGACTGTGTAATCAAACCTCTCTTTAGAGCCTAAATTGCCCACAATCGCTTCTCCTGTGTGGATTCCTATTCCTATTGACAAATAATCTTCTCCGAGAGTTTTCCATTGTTGTTTAACCGACTCAAGAGTCTTTATCATATCAATTGCAGTCGCCACAGCGCGGTAAGGGTGGTCTTCCTGATAAAGAGGCGCTCCGAAGTAAGCCATTATCGCGTCTCCTATAAATTTGTCTATCGTTCCGCCATTTTTGAAGATGCAGTTTGTCATCGATTCAAGATACACATTTAAAAGTTCTGTAACCTCTTTTGGAGTGTGCTTTTCGGAAAGAGTTGTAAAATTCCTTATATCGCAAAAAAGGACGGTTATCTCTTTTCTTTGTCCTCCGGGAATAAGAAGTTCAGGGTGGGCTATGACCTCCTTCAAAACCTGCGGTGAAAGGTAGTGTTTAAAAGCGTTAAGAAGGGTTTTCTTCTCTTTAAGATGTTCTGCGTAAGAAAAAGCCGATGATATCCCAGTCCCGAAAATTGCCCAAAAAACAAAAGGCAGAGGATCAAAAAGAATTTTCGCTTTGAAAAAAAGCAACCCTAAAACCAAAAAAAGAATTAGCGCCAAAACGCCGGAAATTGAAATAAAAAGAAAACTCCGCCAAAACTTCAAAAGAAGAAAGAGCAGTATCAGCCCCGGGAGAAAGGTGTTAAAGAAACTGGGAAGCGGTTTAAAATAGTGTCCGTTGAGCAAACTGTTAAATCCCAAAACTATTAGTTGCCCTTGACTTATAAAATCTCCTTGCGGAGTCCTTTGCATAGGCGGAAAGTGAGGCGCAAGAGCGGTTGACTGAAGAAAAAAAACATTTTTATTTTCCAAGTCGGGAAGGTTGCCCGAAAGAATCTCCGCGCAACTTTTTTGAGGAAAAGAGGCAAATGGGCATGAATAGTCAATCCAGACCGCCCCTTCGGAATCAACGGGAATTTTAATATTATCAAGAGATAATTCAAACTTTCCCCCCTTCCACACAAGACGGGGAATTCTATTTAAGGCAAGAGCCAAAGAGGCAAGTTCAATTGATGGATAGATTTTATCATTGTATCTAAAAAGGAGTTTCCTTCTCCAAACCACGGAGGAAATTTCTGGAAGAGGTTCAAAAATTCCCTCGATTTTTGCGCAGGGGCGTATTTCCTGAAAAAAGGGAACGCACTGCTTTAGCTCCGTCATTGATTCGAAAACTTTGTTATTTCTTATTCCTTCTTCTTCAACGGGGTGTGAAGGAAAAGAGAGACATTTCTCAACAATAGGCAACCGCTCCTTCACCATCTCCTGTTCTGAACTTACTCCTATCGTCTGAAGACACACATTTGGAAATCCGCATAAAAGATTTATGTAGCGCTGATTGTCTTCGGTGGTTTCTGGCTTAAGCGTCTTTAAAAATTCTAAACGCTGGATTTTGAAATCATTTAGAAGGGAAGGGGAAGTCTCTTTTAAAATCTTCTCCCTTTTATCAAGCCATTCTTTTATCTTTGCTTCAACATCCCAGAATAAGCGGTCTGTGTATGCTTCAAGACCGCTCTCTTCAATTTTTAAAAGGGGATATTTGGCGCTTCCTTCCATTAAGAGACGGAGATAATTCAAAGAAAGGGTTGGAGAAGTAAAACCAATCGTCAAACTTTTCGGTTTTCTTTTGATAAGGTTTTCAACTATTTCTACTGTTCTTGTTCTTGGCCAAGGCCAATGCCCTAAAGTAACAAGGTCTTCTTGGGTGACTCCCGCGATAAAAACATTTGAAGGAATTTGTCGTTGGGGAGTTAGGCGGTAAAGTCTCTCCCAATAAATATCGCGGATTCTTGAAAAAAAGGGCGGAGTTTTTTCAAAAGATGGAATCATATTGACAAAGACAAAAAGAACTATTAAACCTATTTTCCGCCACAATCGCATAGTGAAGTTTAGTTGGTTTTTTTGTCGCTGTCAAGAAAACTAAAGAACCAAAACCCTGAAAGTTGAATTAGAAAATTGGAAAATTTCGGGGTAAAAGAAATTAAAAGTAAGCATTTAAAGCCTGTTTTATACCACCCCCATTATTACAATTTTTCATGATGTGAGTTTATAATATTGCTACCTTTCCCATTCCATAAACC
>JAAZNT010000019.1 GCA_012798145.1 Thermoanaerobaculaceae bacterium
CAATTCTGTGAACTGCCCGTTTCCATTTGATAAATTATAGAAAAGGCGGACATTAGCGTTGCCGTTCTTCGCTCCTATCCATACCATATTGCAGGGATATCCATAATAGGTGGTACCGCCGTCAACATAACTGCAGGTGGCGTTGCCATTGTATGTTGGAGTCAAAGCAACCCAATAGATATCCGTTGGACCTCCCTCTCCACACCTTGACCAACTGCCAGTTAAGCCATTCCATCTGTAAAGGTAGAGATTCGTGGCGGCAAAAAGTCCATAATCTGTTGAAACATTTGGTGAAATTGCAAGGTCTCTTACCTCAACCGGCTGTGAGGGCCATTGCCCTCCTGTAAGTTTTATCCAACTGTTTCCCCCATCTCCGCTTGCATAAACTCCATTGTCTGCTGGAGAATCTGGAAAATTAGCGGCGACAAAAAGGGTGTTTGCATCTCCGCAGTCATTATCTTCATCGTTGTAAGCCGGGTGAAGACATATTGCAGTTATCTGTGGAATTTTGCCGTTAGGAAAATTGTTGTATTGAACCATATTCCTCCTGCCGGTAAGACTCTTAAAAAATCCTCCTGTAAGCGAGCCCATAAAATAACCTTTTCCATCGTGAGCCATAGCCACAGCTTTTCCATCAACAACAACAGGAGTTCTTGAGGCGGGGAAATTATCGCATTCAATTCTGTAAAGCCCCTGCTCTGTTCCAACAAAAGCGTCGCAATAAACCGCCCCTGTCATTTTGTATCTTGGCGAGAATTCAATGCAATTTATTTTTGCTCTGGGGTTTGCGTCTGAACAACTCGCACCTACACTTGTTGATTTTCGCAATCCGTCGCTTCTTCCTTCCCACATTTCCAGATCCGTTGCGCTGTTTGGTGTTTCCCTAATTGCCCTAACTTCATAATCGACATAATTTGGAGCAGTTTGTCCGTCACAAGCCCCAACCCAATTATTCCCTCCATCGGTTGACCTCCACATTCCCAAATTGGAAGTCCCCGCCCAAAGATATTGTGGGTTAACCCATGAAGAACGGACAACCAGCACATCCTCACTTGGACAGTAAGAATTTGGGGAATACCATGTTGCTCCGCTTCCGGAATAGCGCAAAACCGCATTGCCTCCATCGCGGTTGAAAGACGCCCATAAGGTCTGCGATGCCTCAGAAGATAAAGTAAGCGAGCGGCAGTTGTTTATTTGATCCGGACCAAGATAAGTCCATCCCGCAGAACCAACACCTCCTGAATAATGGGCGTAAACTCCTTTGCCCCACAACCCGATATAAACTTTATTGTTAAAAACGCTTATTCCGCCAACAACTATTGATGTCATCGGATAGGTTTGACCGTTTAGAGGGTTGGTAACTGAAAAAACATCTGTAAACCCTGCAAAATCGTCAACTGACCTGTAAAAATAACCCTCGTTTGTAACTGCAAAGCAGGGATCTCCTCCACTAAAGTTGTAATCTTGAGGAAGAGCGATTCCTGTCACAGTTGCGTCGCAGGGAACCGCAGTGCATTGAGTCCAACTATCCCCCCTGTCATTAGACATCCACAGCCCGTCGCCTGAAACTCCAATAAATATTGTTGTGTCTGTCTCATAATCGGGGCTTACCGCAAGGGCTGTAATATCTCCCGAAAAAGCGACTCCTATTCTTACCCAACTTTCGTCGGCTGTTTGTGAAAAAGAAATTATTGAGAATAATAAAAAAGAAAGAACAATTATTATCTTTCCCATTTTTCTTGCCTTCATAGCATTCTCCTCTTATTAGCCCAAAATAATGGCTAACCCAATTATAATATAACTCAAAAAAAATAAAAATTCAGTGATATTCGTCACATTTTGCTTTTTTTTAATGATCAAAATGAAATAATGCTTCTATTTTCAAGCAAAAGAATCATTCTTTTTACCCTCTTTTTCAAGAGAGACAGGTGTGAGGTTTCCTCTTAAAACGCAGTCAGTGCGATTTTTGCTTCGCAACAACCTCCCCCTTGTCATCCTGAACGCTCCTTTGAAGCAATTGCCCCTGAAGGATCTCCCCACTTCGAAGCGACAAGATTCTTCAAGGGTCAAGAACGAGGGAAACAATTAGAATGACGCTCAAGCATCCCCTCTCATCACAGGAGAGGGAGGGGTGAGGTTTCCATCTCAAAACGCAGTCACTGCGAGATAATCTTCGAAGCAAACCCAAGCGAAGCAGTCTTCAACTTGTGGAAACCTCGCAGTGACAGCGTTTTTCAAGTAAAACCCTTCCCCCAAACTTTTTTTGAGAAAAGGGGAGATTGGTTTTAATATTTCCTCATTTTCATTTGCTTTTTAAATTTGGTAAACTTATTTTTACTTTTTTTGGAAGGGAGATGTTATGAGCGAAGAGATTAAAGAAATTAAAAATCCTTTTAAAGAGATTGTTCAGCCATTTATTGACCTTGTCCATTCTCCGAGGGCGATATGGGGGATAAATCTTCCTTATTTGATTGAGGGAATGTGCTATTTCGGAATTCTTGGCTATTTGGCGATCTATTTTTCTGATTTTGTTTTCAAAGGGATTGCCCATAACGATGTTTGGTCTCACAGGATGGTTATGGTTCTTACCGCAGGGATTACGATATCAATGTTCTTTTTGGGTTTTGTTGCGGACAAAATTGGGGTGAGGAAGACATTGATTTTCGCTTTTATTTTGCTTCTGATAGGAAGAATTCTTATCTCTTTAGGCTCTTATCTTGGGCTTGAGCCGGGTTTGTGGGGAGGACTTCATCTTATCACTTTGCTTGGAATATTGATTGTTGTGATCGGCTACGGGATGTATCAGCCAGCGGCTTATGCGGGAGTGAGGGAGATAACAACGGAAAAAACTTCTTCTATGGCTTTTGCGATGCTTTATGCTTTGATGAACCTTGGGGGGTATCTTCCGACATTCGCATTTTTGGTCAGAGACAAAGAGTATCTTGGATGGGGGATCCCCGGCGCTTTTTGGGTTTACACCTTCTTCACATTTGTAGCGCTTTTTGTAACAATGACCATTTTATCGGGCAGTGTTTACAAGGACGCAGTTGAAAAGGCAAGGGCGGAAAAGGGGATGGTTCCGCTTTCAGAGGAAAAACCGAAAGAAAAGAAAAATTTTATTGATTGGCTCAAAAACCATCCACTTACAGATTTGAAATTTGCTTTTTTCATTTTTGCTTTAATCCCTGTGCAGACTCTTTTTACATACAACTGGCTAATTCTTCCTCAATACATAAGCAGGTGTTATGAGGGTTGGATAGGGGAAAAATTTGAAATTGCCTCAAATTTCAACCCGATACTAATTTTTATTTTTGTGCCGATTATCACTGCTTTAACTTATAAAAGAAAAGTTTACAATATGATGATTCTCGGTACTTTTGTTATGGCGGCTCCGGCGTTTTTCCTTTCTCTCGGGACAAATTGTTGGACTTTGCTTTCCTATCTTGTTTTTATGACTATAGGAGAAGCGATGTGGCAGCCGAGATTTTTGCAATACGCAGCGGAAATTGCTCCGCAGGGAAGAACAGGAGAGTATATGGGAGTGGCGCAACTTCCTTGGTTTTTAACAAAACTTCTTGTCCCGGCGATTTATTCGGGCTATATGATTGAAAAATATTGTCCCGCAGAGGGCGCAAAAGACCCGCAAACAATGTGGATTATTTTTGGCTTGATAGCGATCGCTTCTCCTATTTTACTTCTTATAGCAAAGCCGTGGGTAGGAAAGGATTTCAAGACAAAAGCGGAGTAAAAAATGGACAGGTATGACCTTGTTGTAATAGGCGGAGGACCCGGCGGTTATGTGGCTGCTATCAGAGCGGCTCAACTGAAAATGAAAGTTGCGCTTGTAGAAAAAGAAAAAGCGCTTGGAGGAACCTGCCTAAATGTGGGTTGCATTCCTTCAAAAGTTCTTCTTGAAGCGACTGAAAATTACCACAAAACAAAATCTGTTTTTGGCGAAATGGGAATTTTTTGCTCTGAAGCCAAAATGGATTTAATCAAGTTAATGGAAAGAAAAGAGAAGGTTGTAAGGGAGCTTACAGACGGAATAGCAATTCTGATGAAAAAAAACGGAGTCAAGGTTTTTAATGGAACAGGGACGATTTTGTCTCCGGGGAATGTCAAAGTGTCAAGTTCAGACGAAGATAAAGAGATTGAAGCAGAAAAAATCTTGATTGCTTTTGGCAGTGTTCCGATTGAACTTCCGTTTCTTCCTTTTGATCATAAGATTGTGATTGATTCAACAGACGCTCTGAATATTCAAAAAGTTCCCGAAAAAATGGTTATAATAGGCGCGGGAGCGATAGGGCTTGAACTTGGAAGTGTTTATTCAAGGCTCGGAAGCAGTGTAACATTTATTGAACTTCTTCCAAGGATCGCTCCTTTTGCGGATGAGCAATCTTCAAAGATGCTTTTTAGATACCTTTCTGCTCAAGGAATGGCGTTTAAACTTGAAAGCAAGGTTGTGAAGGGCGAAGTCAAACAAGAAAAAGCGCTCTTAACTATCTGCGACGCAAAAGGAAAAGAGGAAGTCCTTGAATGTGATAAAGTTCTTGTTTCTGTGGGGAGGAAGTCGAACAATAAAAATCAGGGACTTGAAAAATTGGGTGTTGCATTGAACGAAAAAGGAATGATTAAAGTTGATGAAACTTTGCAGACCTCAATCAAAAACATCTATGCGGTTGGAGACTGCATAGAAAGAGGACCTATGCTTGCTCATAAATCGTCTGAAGAGGGCGTTTTTGCGGTTGAAAAAATGGCGGGATTGGAGCCACATATAAATTACAACGCAATTCCAAATGTTGTTTATACCTCGCCGGAACTTGCGCAAGTTGGAATTACAGAAGAAGAAGCCAAAAACAGGGGTTTGAAAGTCAAGACAGGCAAATCTTACTACAAAGCCAACGGAAGAGCCAAGAGTTTATGCGAAGAAGACGGTTTTATAAAAGTTGTCGCCTCGGAAGAAGACAATAAACTTTTGGGGCTTCACATAGTTGGACCGAAAGCGTCAGAATTGATTCACCAAGGAGCGCTTTGTATTGAATATGGAGGAACATTTACTGACATTGCAAATATGTGCCACGCCCACCCAACACTTTCTGAAGCGGTTAAAGAAGCGTGCCTGAATGTAGAAAAAAGAGCGATTCACGGATAGAAAATGGCTTGACTTATTGCCGTTTTTTTCTTAGAATTTTTCCTTAATGTTTGAATATGAGGAGGCCTAAAAATGAAAAGAAGTATTTGGGTTGTTTGTTGGTTAGTGTTGTTTCTTTTAAGTGTTTCTTCTTTTGCATTTAAGCAAAAGCCTTCGCTCTCAACTCTTGATTCTCTTGTCATTATTAAACCAGAATTAAGAGTTGTTGAAACCAATGAGGATTTTAAATTCATCCGTGATTCTATCGTAACATCAGCGGGAATCACCAAGTTTTTAACTGAAAATGGTGAGGATTGGAAAGTTGTTGTTGATTTAAGAAGGGGAGTTCCCTCTTTGATTGACGGCGGAGCAATTCCATTTATCCCCGGCAACGCAAATGACCTCAGTTGGGGAAGTTTTGCTTCAAATTGTGAATCCATTCGCTGCATTCCAAAATCTGAAATAGAACGAAGAGCAAGAGATTTCTTGTCAAAATATCCTTCTCTTTTTCCAGTTGAACAAAACGATCTAAGGGTGGATTTAGATGGAACAATCCCCGTTGGAGAATCAATTTATCTTGTGAGGTTTCAGTGGTACCATAATGGCATTCCTGTTGAAAAAGGATCAATTTTTATGATAATCAACAACGGCAACCTGATTCAGATCGCTTCTTCAAGAATTGCTCCAATTTCTTTAGATACAAATCCAACTTTGTCAACAAGAACTGCATTTGAAATAGTCAAAGGATATCTTGGCAAAGACGCAATCAATGAGAAAGATGAAATTATAAATCCCGGCTCGCTTGTTATTATTCCTGTCACACCAAAAGGATATGACTCAAACATCTATGTTGGGCCTGCGGGCAGTATGTACGATTTTAAACTTGCATATCGGATAATGTTCAGAAAAAGCGGAATGATGGGAACATGGGAGGCACTTGTAGATGCACATTCAGGAGAAATTTTAAGGTTTGTTGATGCGAACAGATACGGCAAAATTCAGGGCGGAGTTTATAAAACTGATAAAAACCCGACACAAACTGAAGAGACGATGCCTTTTCCTTATGCCGATTATGGAACGGGTTTGTATGCCGACATAGGAGGGAACTTTACGGGCACTTCTGGAACATCAACGATGAAAGGAAGAGTTGGAAGCGCAGGGAATGTCGGTGGAGTAAACATCAGTGATAACTGCGGCTCTATATCACTCTCATCAGATGCAGAAGGGTTGATTGATTTTGGAACTTCAGGAGGAACCGACTGCACAACTCCCGGTTTTGGAGGTGCCGGCAACACTCACTCAGCAAGAACGCAGTATTACAATGTTTCTTGGATCAAAATTAAAGCATACACTTATCTTTCTGGCAATTCTTGGTTGCAAAATGTGGTTACGGATAATGTAAATATAAACCAAGCGTGTAATGCTTATTGGGATGGAGCATCGCTAAATTTCTTTAAATATGGTAGTTACTACGGTTATCTCTGCGGAAATACGGGAGAACTTCCCGGAGTTTCTTTGCACGAATGGGGGCACGGGATGGATGACAACGACGGCTCTGGAGGAGACAGCCCGCCTGTTGAGACAAGGGCAGACTGGACAGCAATTCTTCAGACACACCAATCTTGTGCAGGCGGAGGATTTCTCTTAAGCACTTGGGGTTGTGGACAAGCATCCGGAGGAGCAGGTTACAATTGTGACGGCTATGGAGACTGCTGTCTTGATTGTTCTGGTGTAAGGGATGCAGATTGGGATAAGCATGCTTCTCACACTCCTTGGACGATAGCAAACTACGGAACAGTATGGAGCGGTTGTGATTCAGGTTATTACTTCGGTCCTTGCGGCAAAGAAGATCACTGCGAATCCGGGATCGCTACACAGGCTTTATGGGATTTGGCTGTAAGAGATTTGCCTGCTTACTGCGGGATGGATATTACATCGTCGTGGCAGTTAATTGACAGGTTGTGGTACACATCAATGCCTTCTATGGGAGATATGTACACCTGCACGCCTCCAACATCAAACGGTTGCGGAGGATCAAGTCTATTCAATCTTTTCAGAGCAATTGATGACGACGGAGACGGAACAGCAAATGGAACGCCTCACGCTCAAGGGATTTTCCAAGCGTTTAATCGTCATAACATTGCCTGCGGTGCTGCGGGAGACGCTTCCAACCAAAACCAGACGAGTTGTCCTTCTTTGACGATTACGACTTTAATCGGAACTGCGGGAAGCAACTCGGCAGTCTTAAATTGGAGCGAAGTTGCAAATGCGACAAGATATTTCATTTTCAAGAATGATACTTCCTGTGATTCTGGATTTATCAAAATAGCGACAGTGAATGCTCCAACTACAACTTACACTGACACAACAGGAACAAACGGTATCACTTCTTATTACAGAATTCAGGCGGCAACGGCAAATGACTCTTGTGTGAGCGCAATGAGCAACTGCGTTGCTGTAACTCCCCAGCCTTGCGCAGGAACTATAAGAACTAACAGAAGCGTTTACAACTGCTCAGATTCTGTTGAAATTACAGTTACAGATTCAACTGTAACTCTTCCTGTTCAAGTTGAATTCTGGTCTAATACAGATTCAACTCATAAATTCGCTACATTGACAGACGCAGGTTCAGCAAATTACACAGGTACAATAGCAACAGTCACAGGTGCTGCGGGAGCAAACGAAGTTCAAGTATCTAACGGTGATACAATTTATTTGAGATACACAGATCCCGATTACTGTGGGACTTCCAATGTCGCTGTTGAAACGACCGCTTTAATAGATTGTGTCGCTCCTGTAATATCAAATGTGGCTGTTTCAAACATTACTGGAAATTCAGCCACAATAACTTTTGAAACAAACGAGGCGGCGACTTCTTCAATTGTTTACGACACTGCTGTTCCTCCCGCTTTAAATACCGCAAACTCTTCCAATCTTTTAACAAGCCACTCTATTACTCTTACCAACTTGAATGAATGCACCAGATACTATTTCTTCGTTCGTGCAACTGATTTCGCCGGTAATATTAGTGAAGAAAATAACGGCGGTTCTTATTTTAACTTTAAAACGCTGAAAGACACTAATCCCATATATACAAAAGTTGAAGACCCGCCTTTATCAATACCTGACAGCGATACAACGACAGGGGCGTCTTCAATTATTGCGGTTTCTGATAATAAAATAATTCAGGATGTCAATGTCAAGATCAATATAACTCATACCTTTGATGGTGACCTTGATATCTATTTAATTGCTCCTGACAATACAACTGTTGAACTTTCAACAGACAACGGAAGCTCAGGTGACAATTTCATAGATACAATATTTGATGATGAAGCTTCAATCCCGATCACAAGCGGAACTGCTCCTTTCACCGGAAGATTCAAACCAGAAGGCAATCTTTCAACGCTTTACGGAAAGAATGCTCAAGGAAATTGGACTTTGAAAGTTTATGATGACGCTTCTTCAGATACTGGAACAATAAACAATTGGAGCATAGAATTTCTTTATCCTTCTGAGAATTGCCCTGAATCTGCAGGTATTGTGTTTTTCGAAGATGATGTTTATGGTTGTCTTAACGATAATTTGACGATGCAAGTTCAAGATGCCGATCTTCTTGGAACGGGAACAGTAAATATTGAAGTGTGGAGCGATTTAGAAACGATTCCTGAAAATGTCACATTGAACGAAGACCCGCCATCATCAGGAACATTCAGGGGTTCCATTGCAACAACAACTTCTCCTCCTACAAACGGCGACAATCTTATCTCAACAAACGGCGGAAAAGTTGATGTAAGATATATTGACGCTGACGACGGTTCCGGAG
>JAAZNT010000338.1 GCA_012798145.1 Thermoanaerobaculaceae bacterium
ATGAAATGCCTTTGTTAAAAGTTGGAGATTCAAGAGACAATTCTTTGTTGGTTAAAATTTTGACCTCTTTTTTCTTCGCAGCCATAATTCCTTTTAAACTTGGGTATCTTGGCTCATTTAATCCTTTTTGACAGGTTATTACAGCAGGAAGAGAGAGCGAAACAACTTCAAGCCCGCCTTCTATTTCTCTTTTCACTTTTGCTGTGTTGTTTTCTATTTCAAGCGCCACCGCCACAGTCGCCACAGGAATTCCCAAAATGGCCGCTACCATTGACGGAACAGCCTGATTGTCGTCTCCAACGCCGTGCTTGCCTGCAAGGATAAGGTCAAACTGCTCTTTTTCAAGCGCTTTTGCTATCACTTTAGCGGTGGAAAGAGGATCAAGGTTGTAAAATTGCGGGTCGTTCACCAATATTGAACTGTCAGCGCCCATCGCCATCGCCTGTCGCAAACTTTTTGTTGCGTCTTCGTCGCCGACCGTTAAGGCAACAACCTCGCCTCCAAATTTTTCTTTAAGTTTGAGCCCTTCTTCAACCGCAAATTCATCGTAAGGGCTTATAATTTTATTATCTCCAATAAATTCAATCTTTTTGCCTTCTTCAACCACTTTGATACGGGTTTCTGTATCCCTGACATGTTTAATCAGACAGAATATTCTCATTTTCTTGCCTCTTTAGATTTATATTTTGCTATTCCTCATATTTAGAGAAAATTATGCTTGCGTTTGTCCCTCCAAATCCAAATGAGTTGGAAAGTGCGTTTTTGATGTTCATTTTCCTGCACTCGTTTGGAACATAATCAAGGTCGCATTCGGGATCAGGGTTTTTGAGATTAATCGTAGGGGGCAGAACGCCTTCAAGAAGAGAGTAAATCGTGACAATTCCCTCCACTGCGCCAGCAGCACCCAAAAGGTGACCCGTTTCGCTTTTTGTTGATGATGCAGGGGGGATTTTGTCGCCAAAGACTTTCTTTATCGCTAAAGTTTCTATTTTGTCGCCTGCGGGAGTTGAAGTTCCGTGAGTGTTTATATAGTCAATATCTTCCGGCTTTAAGCCTGCGTCCTTAACGGCATTTATCATAACTCTCATAGGTCCATCGCCATCTTCTGAGGGCGCGCTTATGTGGAAAGCGTCTCCGGATTGTCCAAATCCCTTTATTTCGCAAAGAATCTTTGCCCCTCTTTTTTTGGCGTGTTCCAATTCTTCCAAAATCATAACTCCAGCGCCTTCTCCCATAACAAACCCGTCTCTTTCAAGGTCGTAAGGTCTTGACGCTGTAAGAGGGTCGTCGTTTCTTGTTGAGAGAGCCCTCATTGAAGCAAAGCCGGCAATTGACAAAGGAGTTATCGCAGCTTCGGCTCCTCCGCAGATCATAACATCGGCGTCTCCATAGTTAATGATTCTGTATGACATTCCTATCGAATGAGAGGATGTTGCGCAGGCTGTTACTGTGGAAAAGTTTGGTCCTTTTACCCCATACTTTATTGAAATAAGACCCGACGCCATATTGATTATTATGCTTGGAATAAAGAATGGAGATACTCTTGAAGGTCCTCTTTCAAGAAGAGTTTTATGCGAATCTTCAAGGCTGTTAAGCCCCCCGATTCCGCTTCCAATCCCGACTCCCACTCTTTCGGCGTTTTCAGGGGTAATTGAAAGCCCCGACATCTTAAATGCTTCATCGGCTGCTACCATCGCAAATTGAATGAAGCGGTCAATTTTTCTCGCCTCTTTTTTGTCCATATACTGCAGAGGATCAAAATCTTTAACCTCGGCGGCAATTTTTACAGGCATATTTGAGGCATCAAAAAGGGTTATGTTGCCAGTGCAACTTTTCCCCTTTTTGACATTTTCCCAAGTTTCAAAGGCAGTTTTTCCTGCAGGGGTTATTGCTCCCACCCCTGTAACGACAACTCTTTTTTTCACTTTAACCTCGTTTTTTAAACTTTTCCGCCTTTTGCTTTAATAAAGTCTATAGCGGCTTGAACGGTTTGAATTTTTTCCGCTTCTTCGTCGGAAATTTCAATTCCGAATTCCTCTTCAAGAGCCATAATCAATTCAACTGTATCAAGAGAGTCGGCTCCGAGGTCGTTAATAAAAGACGCTTCAGGTTTAACTTGAGATTCTTCTACACTTAACTGATCAGCAATGATGCGCTTAACTTTTTCTTCAATCGTCATAATTACCTCCTTCAAAAAATAAAGGGTATTTTACAAAAGGTTTAAGAAAAATTCAAGTCGCTAATGAAAATCCTTATATTTCATAGGGTTATTGTGGAGGAAAGCGAGGAGGAAGGAAAAATGGAAAGCGTCATAAGAGTTTATCTTAAATTCTTGGGAGCATTTAAAGACGCTCACCGCTTTATTCCCAAGAATCTTTTAATCAATTTCCACCGTTCTCTTTCTCAATTTTAAGCAAGCCCACCTCAACTTTTAGAGAATTAAGGGAAATATTAATGTCAAAAATAAAAAAGAGTAGAGAGAAAAGAAGTGAAAGAATTGTGAACAAAAAGAAGCTTGCGATTAGTTTTGGAAAACCCAATTGAAAAGCTGTGCTAATAAAAAGAAGAAATATAAGAATTGATGCGCATAAAACGCTTAGTGCCGCGAAGGACAACGCTGCTCTTATCAAATATGCCTGCTTTAAAAGTAATCTAACCTGCAAGATGAGTTTTTTTCTTTCTTCGGAATTAACATTTGGAAGCCTTACTATTATTTGGTGAGTCCTGTCAAAAATTCTTGCATAGCGGTTTGTCATTGAAAGCAAAAGCAATCCAACAGCAGAAATAAGAATTACAGGGCTTATAGAGACCTGAAGCAAAGGAATAAGGTTTTCAAGTAACATTCTTTCCATTTAATAATCCTCCAAAGGTGACGAATTATAAGACTAAACACCTGCAATTTCAAACTCTTGAAAAACACTTGTTATTTAAGCCCATTTCTGTTAATTCTTTCCTATGGTTTAAGGACTTAAAATGCTTTGCCATATTTGACAAAAAAGGGTTTTGTATGAAATAATATAGTTTTGTCTTTTTAGGAGGATATATGCTTAGTTTTTTACTTATGGCTGAAACTCAAGGCCAAAATCAGAATCCGATAATGGCTTTTCTGCCATTAATTCTTTTGATTGTTATTTTTTATTTTATGTTGATCCGCCCCCAGCAGAAAAGAGCAAAAGAGCATAGAATGATGCTTTCAGAACTCAAAGCTGGAGACAAAGTTTTCACTGTGGGAGGTATCAGGGGAACGGTCGTTGCTGTTGACGATTTAAAGATCGTTCTAAGAGTTTCCGATAATACAAAAATATCTTTTAATAAATCAGCCGTTGCCGGTCGCCTTCCGGAAACGGAAGAAATCTGATAGGGGGAAACAATGAAAGACAACTTAAGATGGAAAGGCATTTTAATCGCTCTTGTAACGCTTTTGTCAGTATTCTTTTACTTCTTCACTCCCAAATCGCCTTACTTCAATCCTCAGGGAAATCTTAAGAGAGGGCTGGATCTTAAAGGCGGAGTTCATCTTCTTCTTCTGATGAACACCGATGCCGCAATCTCGCAAAAACTTACGACAGACATTGGCGCGCTTGAAAGCGAGTTAAAAAAGAAGAATATGGCTTATGACAATATTTATCCTTCATCAGAAAATAAATCAACTATTGTCATTGAAGGCAAAAACCCGGGACTTGGAGTAGAAGTCAAAGACATTGTTGACCGTCTGTTGACAATCTACACTTTTTCCGCTGAAGGCGGAGGGAAATACCTTCTCACTTTAAAAGATAGGGAAGAAAGCGAAATAAGAGACAGGGCGATTCAGCAGTCTGTTGAACTTATCAGAAACAGAATTGACCGTTACGGCGTCGCCGAAACAGCAATACACAGACAGGGATTAAAGTCTAATAAAATAGTTGTTGAACTCCCCGGAGTGGCGGATTCAACTGAAGTAAAAGCGCTAATCGGGAAAGCGGCTCAACTCGGCTGGCACCAGACAATGGAGCCACAAACTGGGGCAGCATCCAAAGAGGCGATAATAAACCAATACAATGGGAAAATCCCTGACGATTCAATGATCGTTCCTTTCGGAAGCGAGAGACAGGAAGGCGGGGAATATTATCTTCTTGTGAAAAAAGTGCCGGTGGTGACTGGAGCCGACATTCAGGATGTCCATGTTTCAAGCGACAACTTGGGTCAGCCCGCTGTAGCTTTTGAACTCACTTTGGCTGCCGGGAAAAGATTTAGAGAATTTACAAGGTCAAATATAGGTCGTCAGGCTGCGATTCTTCTTGACAATGTTGCGATAAGCAATCCTGTCATAAAGGATGAAATCGGTGAAAAAGGTATAATTTCCGGCAATTTTACTCCCGACGCAGCAAAAAGACTTGTTCTTCAGTTAAAATCAGGTTCCCTTCCCGCAATACCAGAATTTGGGGAAGAGAGAACTGTCGGACCAAGTTTGGGGCTTGACGCTATAAGAAGAGGAACTATTTCAGGAGTAATCGGGCTTTTGATTATTTTCGCCTTTATGCTTCTTTATTACAGAGGCGCTGGAATCAACG
>JAAZNT010000339.1 GCA_012798145.1 Thermoanaerobaculaceae bacterium
ACTCCGCCACGCTCCGCTCGCGGCTTCGGCAACCGTGGGATCGCTTCGAAGATACCCTCGCAATGGCTGCGCTGTAAAAAAATCCGCATTTCAAACATTCTAAGAGATTATGCGAACAGTCTATTACTGCTCCTCATCCTTTTTGTTTAGCATAAAAAAATGAGGGCGTTGGGAATTGCATCAATTGTGCAGGGGGAGGCTCCGGCGAAATCTCCGTCTAATTGAATTTTTGCCTCTCCTTTAATTTCAATTTTTTTTGCAATTCTGAATTGAAGCCCTTCAAAAGCGGGATGGGATTTAAAAAGCGCGGAAATGGCTACTCTTAAAATATCAAAGGTGCTGTTGTGCTCAATTATTATCAGGTGAAGTTCTGGTTCAAAAATGGAGGCGGCTTTGGCAATTTTAAAATTTCCTCCATAGTGGGAGGAGTTGGAAATTAGAGCGCTGTATCCAGTAAATTGTTCTCCTTCAACTGTGAAGTCAAGTTTTTCCTGTGAGAAATTGAATAAAGTTTTTATGGCGGTTAAAAGATAGGAAAATCTTCCAAAATTCTTTTTTATAGTCTCATTGTTTGAAAAAACAACTTCGGCGTCAAAGCCGACTCCCGCCATCAGTAGAAAATAGCGTCTCTCTCCTTTTGTTAAAAATGTCACTTCTCCAGCCGAGACTTTCTTTTCTTTTCCTTCCACCAGTAGTTTCAGAGCTTTTTTTAATGATAATGGGATTCCAAGTTCTCTTGCAAGGACATTTGCCGTTCCAAAGGGAAGGATTCCAATCCTTCGCTCTGAAAAAATTAGGGGCTGAATCGCTTCGTTTATTGTTCCATCGCCCCCTGCAACTATAATTGTTTCAAAATTATCTTTTAGGCAACTTTTTGAAATTTCTGTTGCATCAAACTTCTTTTCTGTTTGAAAAAGGGAGATGTCAAATCCATTTTTTCTTAGAAAGTCAAGGGCAAAATTTATTGATTTTTTACTTGTCCTTCCCGCCGCAGGGTTGACTATGAGAGCAGTTTTATTCATAAAGTCGTCTTTGAAAAATTATCTCAAGGTTGGGGGAATCTCTAAGGTAAATCTTGTGGTTTCATTTGGAATGGAAAAAAACCATCCCAAAGTTTCGCATAAATACCAGCAGAGGGACATTTTAAGGACTTCTCCACCTACTTTGTAAGCCCTTGTGCCGAGAGAATCAAGGTCAAGTTTTACTGTTTCGTCGTTTTCAAGCGGTTTTCCGCTGTCGCTGAAATCTATGAATATTGCGCCGTTTTCTTTTTCTTTGCCCTTCAAACTTATAGTCAATGTGCCTTTTGTTTCCATCCTCATAATTGAGTTTGAAAGCACATTGAAGAAAATTTCCTTTAGAAACTGGGGGTCTGCGGTAATTTCAACATCTCCTTCTATGTTGTCCTCAAATTTTATCGGGAAACAGCACTCTTCAATTGGTTTCTGCCAGTCTGAAAGAATTTTTTTGATCTCTTCCTTCAGATTTATCTTTTTAAGATTTGGATGGCAAAGTCTTGCTTGAATTGCTGTAAGTCTTGAGAGGTTCATTAAAGAAACAAGTGACAGAAAAAGGTTCTTTTGAATTGGAAAAATTTTCGGCTCTTGAGAAGAAGTATTCCCAAAGCATTCCGAAATCATCTTTGTCATCTCCCAGAGCGTGTTCTGCACTTTTTCCGCTTCTCTTCTTACAAACTCCTGATTAAAATCTGATAATTCTTTATGCCTTAAATACGCTTCTTCAAGCCTTAAATTCTGCACTTCCATAATGTTGAGTCTTCCTATCAAATCTATTGATATGGCTTTGAGGCGGTTGACAAGTTTCTCGTTGCTTTTCTTGAGAGAGTGCCTCTCAAGAAGGTCAGAAATTCTTTTTACCGCGGTCTGCGTATCAAACGGCTTTATTAGATAATCGTCCGCTCCTTTTTTGAACGCTTCAACAGCAATGCTTTCGCTTCCATAAGCGGTCATCATCATTATTGGAATGTCTATCTCTTTCTTTTTAATTTCTGATAAAAGATCAATTCCGCTCATTCCCGGCATTTTTACATCAAGAAGAACTATGTTGCAGTCTTCCTCTTCAAGCATCTTTAATCCTTTGTATCCATCTTCTGCCTCTTTAACGAGGAAATTTTCGCTCAACAGGCGCATTTTTAAGATTTTCCTGTTTTTTTCATCGTCGTCAATTATAAGAACAGTGTCTTTTGTCTTTGGAATGACTGTTTGAAAATCAACATCCTCTTTTCTCATTGAATCTACGGCTTCTTTAAGCTCTTTGATATGAACCGGCTTTGTCAGAATCAGATCGGGCTTGAAGTAATATCCGTCCGCTCCTCCCCTTATCGCTCTCTTTATATCTTCTTCGTCCAGATAGACAGCGGTAACCATTAAAATGTGAACAGATTGAAATCCCGGCTTTTGTTTTATTCTTTTTGCAACTTCAAATCCGTCCATTTTAGGAAGAAGGAGATCAAGTATCACGATGTGAGGCCTGAAAACTTCAAGCAAATCAAGCGCGGTTTCCCCGTCGCCGGCTGTTCTTACAGTGTATCCAAGCGGCTTGAATTCTTTTTCAATAAGTCTTCTGAAACTTAAGTCGTCGTCCACAACAAGAATTCTGCATTCCTGTTTCATTTTCAATCTCCTTCTTTCGGCAAATGCTTTTCAAGAATGTCTTTAAGTTCGTTTATAAAAATTGGCTTTGAAATGTAATCGTCACATCCGGCGGAAAGGATTTTTTCCTTGTCTCCGCTCATAGCCATTGCAGTAACTGCGATGATCTTTATCCTATCTCCGAGAAAGTTTTTTATTCTTTTTGCAAGTTCAAACCCGTCCATTTTGGGAAGGTGCATATCAAGAAGGATCAAATCAAAGGTTGTTCCGGAAGAAATTAAAGCCCACCCTTCTTCTCCCGTTGTTACGCAAAAAACATTGTGGTTCAATGATTCAAGAATTTTTCTCATAAGTTTCTGATTAACGATATTGTCTTCAACTACAAGCAATTTCGCCATTATGGTTTTCAAACTCCTCTTCTTCAAGTTTCATCGTAGGGTCAATTGGAAGAACCACATAAAATGTTGAGCCGATCCCAACAGCGCTTTTGACATAAATTCTTCCTCCTAAGATTTCTGCAAATCGCTTGCATAATGTCAGCCCGAGCCCAGTTCCCTCCTGAGACCTTGACGGGCTTCCGTCAACTTGCCTAAACGCCTCAAAAATGTAGGGGAGATCCTTTTCCGCGATCCCAATTCCTTCATCCTTGACTGCAAATATGTGCATTTTGGGAAAACTTTTTATTTCAAGTTTGATAGATTTACCTGAAGGAGAAAATTTGTTCGCATTGGAAAGAAGGTTTATTAGAATTTGCTTAAGTTTTCCTTGATCTGTGTAAATTGTCGGACTTGCTTCGTCACAAAGGACAACGAGAGTTTGCGATTTTTTCTCAAGGAGGGGCCTCATCAGCGTTTTTATGTCTTCAATAAGTTCATCAGTTCTTGAAGTGGTGAAATTAAGCGGCATTTTTCCCGCTTCAACCTTAGAGAGGTCAAGGATTTCGTTTATAAGTTTCAAAAGGTGTTTTCCTGCTGAAAGGATATCTTCAAGACATTCTCTTTGATCAGAGTTGAGTTTGCCGGGGATTTCTTCAAGGAGAAGTTCAGAAAACCCTATCACGGCGTTTAAGGGTGTCCTCAATTCGTGGCTCATATTTGCAAGAAATTCAGATTTGAGCCTGTTTGCTTCTTTTGCTTCCTGTGATGAGATTTCAAGCATATCTTTGGCGTTTTGAAGTTCCCTTGTTCTTTCTGCGATTTTCTCTTCAAGAGTCGTGTTGAGTTCTTCAAGTTCCTGCGCGGTCGCAATAAGTTGATTTGCGGTGACATCCTTTTCTTTAAGCAGGTCTCTGTAACTTGCCGCAGTTGTTTTGAATTGAACTACAAGTTCATAAAGTTCCTTTTCTTTTGGGTTAGGTAATTGGGGGGTAAAATTCCCTTTTTCAAATTCTTTGAAGGCGCTGATTAAGTCAAAAACCGGCTTAGTCACTTTAAAACTCAATCCCAAAGCCACAAAAAACGCCAGCGCTAAAAACAGCAGGACAACAATAGCAAAAAATGCGAGATTTTTGTAAAGCGACTGATACAAGAGAGAAGGCGTGGCAATAAGCGTAACAACTCCAACTTTTTCAAAACTCTTTTCTTTTTTCAGACCGAAAATTTCTTCTTCGTCAGCCATCTTCCAAGTTTTTACTGGCGTTCTGAAATAATAAAGTTTTCCCGATGGGGCTTTTATTTCTCCAAGAGAAGTTTCATCAACTTGATTTATTTTGGATAGGAAGAAAATCTCATCTGCCGGATTTTTCATTTTTGAAAGAAGTATGTTTCCATTAGCGTCTTCAAAGATCACCCCTGAGGTTTCTTTTTGGTAAAGAGCCCAAACAGCAAGCGGCTCAAGATAAGCTTCAGACCTTCCCGTAACGAGTCCTTCAACTGAACTTTTCGCTATTGCGTCAAGATTTTGCTGACACCTCTCCTTTAGCGCTTCTTTTCCATTCTGGAAGTTTGTTACAAGAAAAAATGTGGGGAAAAACAGGGAGGGGATTGCTGCAATGAGCAAAATTCTGATAAAAACCCCTCTAAAGTAAGAGTTTCCCCTTGTCATTATTCAATCCCCCAAATTTCACAGCCATCGCAGTTCAAGGCATTTTTGTCAAGATTCAATGAAAATTTTTCCCTCGCGTTTTTGGAAAACCTTATTTCGCAAAGGCGGGGGTAGCATAACCCGTCAGTTCTGTCCCAATATTCTTTTGGGCTTTCTTTAACAAGATTCGCAACGACCTTCGCTGTAAGTTTTTCTGAAACAGAAATTGACATTGCAGCGCCAAGGTCTATATACATTGGAGAAAAACCTATTACTGGAACTTTGTTTTCGTAACTTTTCAGGACGAGTTTTTTTATTCCATGCTCTGTCAAAACAGTTGCATCGGGGATAAGAAGGATTGCATCGCTTTTTGGGAATGATGCGTCAAGAATATCTAAAAAATCTTTTTCAGACAAAACATCTATAAAATTGAATTTTGCGTCTGGAGGGGCAAGTTTTTCAAAATCTTCAACGATCTTTTTTGTGGGCAGGTGGTTGTAAAAAATGGATACGGATTTAATACCCGCTCCATTTTTAAGAAGCGTCAACTGCTGTCTGGGAGACGGGATCATAGCCACTCCAAGAATTTCTGAATGGTTATCGTTCTCCTCAGGATTCAAAACCATAGTGTAAATAAGTTTGGAACTGCCCCTAAGGGGAAGAACAGACTTATAAGCATCTTGCCCGATTGTAACTATAAATTCGCTGTCAAAATCAGACTTTGTCTGTTCAAGGTCTTTTATGGAAACATCGTAATTTTTAAGTTCCTTTTTGATTTCTAAAGCAAGAGATTCATAAGGGGCTATTTTTTTGCTCATTACCACGCATATTTTTCTTTCGCTTGAACTTTTTGCGGGGATTAAAAGCAGAGCGGAAAAAAGAAAAAGAATAAGATTAAGGCAAATTACTCTTTTAATCATTTTAAAACCTGTATCCTATTCTAACAAGAAAAGTTCTGTTTGGCGCTTTGAGGTCATAATACTTTGTTGGCTCGTAAGTCGGGTAGAAATAATCTTTGTTAAATAGGTTGTAGATTGAAGCGGAAAGCTCAAAATTCTTCCAAAAAGGGTAAATTGACAAAGTTGTGTTCAAAAGGAAGTAGCCGGGCACATTTTCTCTTTTATACGGCTTTCTGCTCGGGTCGTAATAAAATAAATCTTTCGGGTCTCTTGGCCTTTGGGCGACATAGCCGCCGAATAGAGAAAGTTTTATTTTGTCCGTAAAGGAGAAAATTCCCTCTCCTTTTATTATATAGGGAGGAATATTGTATAGATTGCACCAATTCCTTGAGTAACCGAAATTCATTTCTGCTTTTTCTGATGTGTAATGATATTTTGCTTCAAGCCCTCTTATCCTGTGTCCAGAATAATTATCATAGGGTTGATTGTTTTCTGAATAAATTTCATCATAAGTCCATTCTGAAAAGAGAATGATTGAAAAATCTCCTCCTTTGTCGCAAAAATACGAACCAGAAACTTCAAGAGTTCTTATTTTTTCAGGGTTCAAGTTTTTATTTCCAGCGGGGAATGAGCCGGTCAAATCAACTGTAAAGTATTCTCTCATACTTGGTTGTCTAAACGCTTCTCCATAAAGACACTTGAACACAGTTTTATTTACGGGTGTGTAAACAACGCTAATTCTGGGAGTGGTTTTGTAGCCATAAAGGTCAAGGTGGTCAATCCTTACACCTCCAAGAAGAGTTAGTCTATCTGTTGGTTTGTAACTTTGCTGGAAATATCCCGCATAATTGTTTAGCGATTCGGGATTGATAAAAAATGGCCTTGTTATAGCGCCGTTGCTCACTTTCTGCCACAAATCTTCCACTCTTCCGGTTTTGATTCTGTCAAAAGAAATTCCCGCTATTGTGTTTGCTTTTTCAGATGGAGTGTAGTTGAACTGAAGTTCACTGCCAACTTTTATCCCGTTTTTGAAAACATCTATTGAATAGTCAACATCGTTGGGTGATGAATTGGGCGTCTGTCTTCCCCAGATGAACTCTCTCCAGTAGTTTCTTAAATCATAATCAGCGTAATAGGTTTTGAAAGAAATAGTCGTTTTGGGGTTTAATTTGAATTGTTTTTCAAGAGAGGTGAAAGTGTCATTATAAAAGTAACCTTCGTCTTGCCACCTCCAAGTTGGAATATCCCAATCGGTGTAGAAGGTATGGTAGTAGTGGATTCTGCTTACTCTCAAAATCCACTCTTTGTATTCAAAAGTGATTCCTCCCGCTATTCTCTTTTTTGGATTCCATTTCAGTGTCTGGGGAAGAAAATGCCTCTGCCTGTCAAGCCCGTCTCCGTCAGTGTCAAAGTATGAAAAGTAAGCGTAAATTCCAAAATCACCATTCTTATAATTGTATTCAGCGAAAGCGCCCTTAGTGTTATAATTTCCGCCTTTGCCTGAAATGTGGAAGGAACTTCCTTCTTCAGGTTTTTTAGTAATCACATTTATTGTTCCTGCAAAAGCATTGCTACCGTAAAGGGCGGATGAGGGTCCAAAAATTATCTCAACTCTTTCAACATTTTCAAGAGTTAAATATTCGTCAATGGGAGAATGAGAATAGATGGGGTCGCTTATAGGGACCGAATCGACAAGGAGAAGAATTTTATCATTGTATCTGTTCCTTGTTCCTCTTATCCAAAGAGAATCCCTTGAATTAGTTTGCGGCGTAACAATTGCAGAGGATAACAAATTTAACAGGTCTGAAAGAGTTTCCACGCCTAAATCTTTGATCTCTTCTTTTGTGAAAACTCTTACTGTGGCTGGCGCGGTTTTAACATTTTCAACGCGCTTTGTTGCTCCGCTGACTATTTGGGATTTCGGGTAAAAGAGAGAGAGGTAGTTTTCTTCGCTGTTGTTCTGCTCCGCCGGGAAAGTTATAGGAAAAAATAAAAATATCCCCATTACAAAAGCAAAAGGGAAAATAGCACCTTTCCTCATACCTGCCTCCTATGTTACAACTCAAATTTAGCACCCGCACCTTTCTTTGTCAAGTGTCAAAAAGAGTCTTGC
>JAAZNT010000340.1 GCA_012798145.1 Thermoanaerobaculaceae bacterium
AATTGTCCGTATCTCTATTCTATCCAATCCTTCAGAGTATCCCTTATAACTAAAATTGGCTTTTCCTTGAGAATCTGTCATAACTTCTTGTTTTATTCCTCTATTTGGTCCATCCATCACTTCCATTGTCAATTGCTGGTCTGGTAGCGGAAAACCGTTCGCTTGATTTATTAAAGTCGCCTCTATTTGATGAGTTGCCCCTACATTATGTTTGGCGTAGTCGGGCGTCGCTGTAAGTTTTGGCTCGCAGGGCCAAGGGATCCTATCCTTCAAGGACTGTGCGTTGTAGTAAACAAGGTAATAAAATTCATCCTTTCTTTGGCTTTGGTTTGAAGATGAAATCAGATCAATTACTTCCTGAAGTTTTATATTTACAACATTCAAATTGCCATCATAAGCAGCCTGCCTGCCCGCTTTTAGCCTTTGGTCTATTGCAGTAAAAAGATTGTTGTCAGAAACCCAGCCGATCTCTTTTGCTTTAGCAACATCAGAGATTAACAAATCCCAATGCTCAAAACTGCCAATAAAGGCGGGAGAAGGTCCCAAAGACGGAACCTCGCGAACATATGATTTATCAAGTTCCCTCCTTTCATCGACAGGAAAATCCTCCGTCTCAATACCTCGATATTGGCTTAATGCGGCTATGTATTCGTAAATGGCATTAATATCTGGTTTTATCCACAACTCCTTTATAGTTGGTGGCTTGTAGGAGGTATACTCATTTGGATATAGAGTGGTTGTTCCAGGTTCTAAAGTTCCCGAAATTAAGATATATGGTTCATGAGGGTATAGGAATCTTGGTTCGCTTCTAAAAAAGTTCACCCAATAGGTTCCATGAAAAGAATGTGCCACAATTGTGCTGCTAAAATCAACGGGCTCTGGAAGAATTACATCGTTTTGAAGATCATTTAGGGGGATAACCACATTATAAAGCTTCGCAGTATTAGTGGAAGGATTAGACTTAATATATTTGTAAGTGTAAAAGCAGGCTACCCCTATGGGACAATCGTATGAAACAGAGCAGGAGACTGATATGTTATCAAAAATTGGCTTTGGTGGTTCTTGAGAAAATAAAACAAAAGATAAAAGAAAAAGTAATAAAATAATTGTTTTTTTCATCGGCTCCTCCTTTTTTTAGGGGTTTTCAGTGGGTACAAATTCCAAATGGATTCTTCCATCATTTTGGTCGTTATGGAATTCCATCAATTGTGATCCTCTTGCAACTCTATCAATCAAAGCTTTCACAGTTATTGTTTCCTGGGTTCCGTTTCTATGTTTTAAGGTTACTTGATCAAGAGAAGATTTATTTTCACATCCACTTTGCCCAGTGTCGCAGGTCAAACACTGAGTTGTATTCAAGTCAGCCGATTTTCCTTCTCTATGCAACCTGTGATTGCAATCCCAATCATTACCATAATCAAAAATCCCGCCATATTCCAAACTTAAATCGTTGAAGCTTATCTTAACCTTATAGGTGGTTCCTTCTTCATATTGTGCCCTTGTTTGGGTCGCCAATTTCTGCAGTTTGATTATCATCTCTGGCAGAGCATAAAACTGGTGATCACTTACATGGTTGCCAGGATTTGAACTTTTTAGGTATTCTTCTCCATTCTGCAGTTCAACAAGACCAGAAACCTGGTAAGGAAGAGCAATTGTTGTCCAAATCCAGTCGGAGTTGGGATCGTCGTTTTCAAACCGCCAACCGGGGTTGAATTCAAGTATTCTATCTCTCCAACATCCCGGCGGTATTGATGCTCTTGCCAAGAGATAAAGCGTTCCTGACGCTTCTGGCTTTGCAATATCAAATGTAAAAAAGTGTATGTTTTCTTTGTAAATAGAATTGGAAAATGTGTTACTTTCACACTTGATTCCCCCAATGCTTGTAAGCATTTTTTTGTATTGAGAAGGGTCGCTAATTCTTTGATGCTGGTGACAGCCGTTAATAAAACAATCAGATGTGTTGTAATCTAAACTTCTTATCTCCAAATCCCAATTTATTGGACACGGCTCTCCAGTTGTCAAACTGCTTTTTGCATACATATTAAGAGTGCTTGGGAATTTAGCGTGACACTCATTAGAGGCTGGAAGGGTTGGTTTATAGTCGGGACTAAGCCAGCAGCCAATATCAATATCGCACCCTAGACCTTGACAGAAACAGTTGTTGGCGATAAACAAGAAAATAAGGGAAATCAAAACAGGCAATAACTTTCTCATCTCTCCTCCTTTCTATTTAACAACTTTTTGGTCTTCATTTCAACTCTGCTCAGAGGAGATTGTAAAAAAAAAAAAAAACAATTTGTCAAGTGCAAAAAAAGGGAGGCGTTGCCTCCCTTTAAAGAAAATTATTTGAAGAAAACTTTTACTTAATCACTCCGCATTTTCTTTGCTGTTCTTTTGAGCAGCCCTTATGTGGAGTGTTTGCGGCGTTTTCAGCCATCTCGTTTTTGACGGTTTCCTGAAGTTCTTTGATTTTGGCTTCTTTTTTTGCTGTAAGGGTCATAACTGCGCCGGTTTCTGTGTTTTTAACAACTCTTTTGACGCCCTTCATTCCGCAGATTTTGCACGCTTTTGTTTCTGCACAGGAAGCAAGTTTTTCCTGAATCATTTTTACTGCTTCAGGATTCTCGCTTGAATATGTAATCTAAACTCCTTTTTCAATATTAGTTGCGGTGATTTTTACATCCTTTGCTTTGAGACAGCAATTTGGGTTGCAGGTTGCGGCGATTAATAACGAGGAAAATAGAACCAACGATAAAACGACCATTAAAACATTTGACAACTTTCTCATTTCTCTACCTCCAAAAAAAACTGTAACCTAACTATTTTGAGTTTCAAAATGCGCTTTCTTAAAAAATAGTTCCTTTCTCAAATAATGATACTATTTTGCTGGCGAAAAGGATTAAAAAAAGATTAACAAATGACATTAAGTAAAGCGCTATCTTTAAAGGAATTCCTTCAGAGAGTTGCGGTTTTGCTTCGCCTTCTTTAAGGAACATATTGCAAACAATTCGGTAGTAATAGTAAATTGAGATGACGCTTGTAATCGCAAGAACTGCGGCTAAAAGGTAGAGTTCGCTGTGAACAAGCGCCATAAAGATGAAGAATTTCCCCAAAAATCCTGCAAAAGGAGGGATTCCGCCAAGCGAAAGCAAAAAGAAGGTCATAAATAGAGCAAGATATGGGCTTCTTTTAAATAGTCCGGTGAAATCGACGATTTTATCCCCTTCTTCGCCTTTGCCTTTAAGCGCTATGATAACTGCGAAAGCGCCGACATTCATAAAAATATAGACAAAAAGGTAGAAAATGACAGCGATTATTCCTTCGTTTGTCTTTGCTTTTAATGCCGCGATTATTCCCGCAAGAATGTAACCGGCGTGAGCGATTGAAGAATAAGCGAGCATTCTCTTGGCGTTGCTTTGAAGCATAGCAGCAATATTTCCCCAAACCATTGTAAGCAAAGCAGTAAGGGTTAAAAGAGGAATTAATATGTCGTAAAGAGGAATCATTCCACCAAAGAGAATTCTTGAAAGCATAGCAAAACCCGCCGCCTTTGGGGCTACACTCATAAATGCTGTTACTGGAGTTGTTGCTCCTTCATAAGCGTCGGGAGTCCAGAAATGGAAAGGAACTATCGCTATCTTAAAAAGGAGAGAAACGATTAGAAGCACTAAGCCAAAAGCAAGCGGAAAAGGAATAGATTCTATTCCGCCTTTTACCATCATCATTCCAAGTTGCGCTCTTAAAGAGTCAAGGTGAATTGAAGATGTCGCTCCGTAAATAAAGGAAACACCGTAAAGATACATTCCAGAAGAGAGAGCGCCAAGGATAAAATATTTAAGAGCCCCTTCAACAGACGCTTCTTTTCTTCTCAAATAAGCCGCAAGAACATAAATTGAAAGAGCCATAGTCTCCAAGCCGACCCACAAGGTCAAGAGGTCTGCTCCGCCTGCCATAACCATCATTCCAAGAATCGAAAAAAGAATGAGTGCGATATATTCTCCTGTCCAGGCGCTTTCTTCGTCAAGTTCCTTTATAGAAATAAGGAAAGTGAAAATTCCTCCAATGACAAAGAGCATTTTGAACAAAAGTGAGAATTTGTCTATTAATAGGGAAGAATTTCCAGTCATTGTGTTAATGACGGATATATGCTCGTTGTCTGGAATTGAGAAGAAAAGTTGACCAAGAAAGAAAAATGTAAAAATGAGACTTAAAATTGCAAGGTATAGACTACCTTTGCGGAGAGAGTTGTCTCCTTTAATAGCGGCGATGATTAGAAAAATTATTGAAAAGCATAAAAGCCCTATTTCTGGGGTCAATAGATGTGTCCAAGAAGGATGAAGTGAAAACATTTATTTTCCTTTCTCTTGTTCTTCGTTGACAGGTTGCCCTTCCTCCGCTGGAGGTTGGGGCAACATCTCCGGCTTCCATTCGCTATGTTCTACAACAGGGGATTTCAACCCTTTTTCAATTTCAATTTTGACGACTACAGGGGTGACTCTGTCAAGAACAAATTTTATGCTTGGTTCCATCCTGTTCAAAACAGGGGCGGGATAAAGCCCTATCCACAAAGCAAGAATTACAAGGGGAGTCATATAACCGATTTCCCTTAAATTCATATCCTTTCCATTTGTGTGTTCTTCAAGGTGAGGGTTTCTCACCTCTCCAAAAAAGACTCTCTGATACATCCACAGCATATATGCGGCTCCTAAAACCATTCCTGAAACAAGGAAGAAAAGAAGCGATTTGGAAAATACAGCCGCAGACATATGATAAGCGCCCAACAAGACAAGTATTTCTCCAACAAATCCGTTCAAGCCCGGAAGCCCTATTGATGAAAGAGTTATAACCATAAAAAATGCGGCGTAAACAGGCATAAGTTTCGCAAGCCCGCCGTATTCTTTAATAAGTCTTGTGTGTGTTCTTTCGTAAACGATTCCTACAAGAAGGAAGAGCCCGCCAGTTGAG
>JAAZNT010000341.1 GCA_012798145.1 Thermoanaerobaculaceae bacterium
CAGTGGCAGTTTTTCTTCTTGCTTTGCTTCCTTTTTCTCTTCCGGTAATTTTTCTTTAACGGCCGCTTCCTGCGGTTTGCTTTCTTCGTTTGCAACCTGCTTTTGCTGAGATTCGCTTTGAGGTTTTACTTCTTTGCTTTGAGAATAGGTGGTCTTGGGGACGGAAGGGGGAGGAGGAGTTGTCTTTTCTTTTTCGTTCTCCTCAAACAAATACAATATTCCAAATACAGCACCGAAAACAACCGCTATTGTCATAACCGAAAACAACGCAATCTTCATTTTGCTTCTTTTTTTCTTGGGAAGTGGATTCAGCGGAGGCAGATGAATTTTTGGCTTTTCTGAGATCAATATTTCTTTGTCTTCATCTGGGGGAAGGAAGGTTGGGCTAAAAAGAGGGGGCTGAACAACTTCTTCTTTTTTATCCTCTTCAGTTTCCTTTTTCTCTTCAGCCGCTTTCTCTGTTTTATCTTCTACTTTTGATGGCTCTTCAATTTGAATAGGCGCTTCTTCTTTTTCCTCAATTGTTAGCGGTTTAAAATTTTCTGCTTCCGGGACAATCGTTTGAAAAGGCTTTTCTTCTGTCTGAACTTTTTCCTCTTTTTTCTCCTCTTCCACCGTTGTAGTTGGAAGGGCTTGGTCAAGGAAAGAGAGGTCAAGTTTCTTTTCCTCTTGATGCATCTCTTCTTTTTGAACAGCATCGTTTACCGATTCAATAATTTTTTTAGGATGCGCAAGCCCGAGATAATAAAGCCCTATAAAAAATTTTGCAGTAGTGAATGCGTTGCTTTGAGATACAGTTGCTATGTTCTCTATGGTTTTTTTACCATCAGCCGCTTTTGCCATCTGAATCTCATCGGGATTTAGCGGCAGCCCCATAACTACATCCATCTCCGCTTTGTGAATGGCAACAATTTTGTCTATCCCGCCGATAATCTGCATAACATAATGTCTGTTCTCAATTGAACGTGCAAGGTCTAAAACCAATCTCTGCGTTGAAAGGGGAAGTTTGGCAACCCCTTGTGGAAGAGAATCGGGCTTAAAGGTAGCGCTTCCTTCTTCCCACTTAAGTATAGAAGAAGCAATTCTGTAAACCTGTTTAATCAAAGAATCTATGAGATCTGCAGATGATATGAAACCCAGTTCAGTCAGAGTTTTGGCTATGGTTTTGTTTCCTTTTTTCTCCATAGCCATATCAATCTGTTCTTCTTTGATTTTTCCTTCTTCAAGAAGAATTTGAGTGAATTTGTCTTCAAAGGCGTTTGAGGCGGCAAAAATCACCTGCCCCCCCTGAAAATAGATATACTTCGCCGTTGCGCCACTCTGGCACAGCAAAGTTCCTGTCTCTCCTTCTCTGTAAAGTTCTCCCAAAATTGATAGGATTTCGCCGTATTTAAGATTTCTTACACCTTTTATCATCTCTCTTCCCTTCCAGAGTTTAATTGTCTTATTTTTATTGCCATTCTGTCAAGGGAAAAATTAAGAAATAGGAAAAGTCACAATCTCAAATTTCTTCAAATCAGTATCGTAATAATAAAATTGTTCTTCAGAAAGTTCGCTTTTTCGTGATTTTGCAATAATTGTAGGATGAACTCCGCTATTTATTAAATAAATTTCAAACCCTTTGGGAGACTCAATCACCCTTTTTTCCCTGTTCTCTAAATTCGTTTCTACAACAAAAGAGCCTTCCTTTTTATTAAATATTCCCAAAAGCGTTGAATCCCCCGAAAATATCCAATCATCAGCCTTTCTTGTATCGTCGTCAATTAAAATCTCTTTTATAATTTTCTCACCTGAAGTTGAAATTTTAAAAACATAAGGCAGATTTTCACCGCCAACTTTAATAGCGAATATATAGCCCCCGTATTTTGAAATTCTTATCAACCTCGGATTTATACTCACCAACTTTGAAACTCTTTTTTCATCCCAATTGTAAGCCATAAGCCCCTCTTCACAACCAAAATAAAGAAGTTTCTTTTCAGGGTGAAAACAAAAAGAGTTGATATTATTCCCCTCAAAGAGTTTTTTTCCATTTTCATCCAAGAGAACAAGTTTCCCCTTTTTTGAAAGCGTTGCACACAAATTCCAATAAGGGCTTGCTATGGCAAAATTTCTTTCTCCCTCATAAATTGTCCCCCCTCCTTCAGAAAAAAGAGGAAGTTTAAGCGGCTTTCGTGAAACTCCCTCCGCCTCAAGAGAATATATTTTATTCTGTTCTATGTCTAAAATAGCCCAATCAGGATTGAGACAACCAATTTTGTAAAGAGGAAGAAGAAGTCCCATTTTCGCCAAGTTCTGCTCCCCTTTAAGAAGTTCCATTGAAGCGCCATCTAAAATTCCTTCGCAAAATTTTGGGTTAAAATTCAAAAAATTTTCAAAAAGCAACTCCCTCTTTTTTCCTTCAAAAGAAACAATGTCAAGACAAGCCGAAACAGTTTCAGTTTTTAAAAGATTTTGCTCAATTTCTTGGCTTCTTTTTTCTTTTGTAATAATTTCCAAATCTATATTTGACGGCTTTTTCTTAAAATAAAAATTTTGAGATTTTTTTGCTTCAATGGCAAGAAAAGTTTTTCCGCTGTCAAGAATAATAAAACATCCGCCCGCTTTCCTATAATCTCTCCTTTCAATGTATTCTTTAAAGCAAGAAAGACTTGCAAAAAGAGAAAAAAGGGCAATAATGAAAAGAATAATCTTCTTTACACTCCAAATCATTACGCCCTTATCCATTTAAGAAGCTCAAAAATTGTGGGTCTTTTCCCTGTCATCAATATCCCGTTGCGATAAATCTTTCCACCTACCCAAGCCATAAAAATTACTCCAAAAGCAAGGATCGCTATGCTTGAAATAACCTGCCAAATTGGAACGGACATAATAGCAATTCTTGTCATCATCAATGTTGGAGAAAACAGAGGAATAAGAGATAAGGCAACTATCCAGCCCGCGTTTGGGTTCTGAAGAATCATACCTAAAATAAGAACAGGGAAAATAAGAATAATAACTATAGGCAACATCAACTGTTGCACTTCTTGATCTGTTGAACAAACAGAGCCCATTGCCGCAAAAACAGAGGCATAAAAGAAAAACCCGAGAACAAAAAAGACAAGAAAAAGAGCGATTTCCTCCGGCTTTATGAAACCCTTTTCAAGAGAAGATGTGAAGTTGGCGGGATTGAAAATGAAAAGGGCTACTCCGCACAAAACCCATATAAGATACTGCAATAAGCCCACCGACGCTATTCCCAGCACTTTCCC
>JAAZNT010000342.1 GCA_012798145.1 Thermoanaerobaculaceae bacterium
GCTCAATTTCAAAGGAAAAGAGAAAATGAACATAGGGCTTGGCGAAATGTTTGAAAAATGGCAAAACGGCTTTGAAAAGATATTCAAGAGATAAATAATTTTTCGGATAAGGGGGAAAGATGAGCGAGAAACATTTTAAACCTTTTATTAAACCTGAAGAGAAAATTAGAGAATTAACCATAAGAGCGGTTGTGCTGGGAGCGATATTAGGAATACTTTTCGCCGCATCTTCGGTTTATCTTGCGCTTAAGGTCGGAATGACAGTTTCCGCCTCCATCCCCATAGCTGTTTTGTCAATAACTTTATTCAGAATTTTTGGAAAAGCGACCATTCTTGAAAACAATATCGTTCAGACCACAGGAAGCGCCGGAGAATCAATCGCGGCGGGAGTGGTTTTTACTATGCCTGCAATTCTTCTTATGGGATACGATTTGAAAGCGTATTGGGTATTGACAATCGCCCTTCTTGGAGGAGTCCTCGGCGTTTTAATGATGATTCCTTTGAGAAGAAGTTTGATAGTTGAGGAGCACGGAAAACTTATGTATCCGGAAGGAACCGCTTGCGCCCAAGTTTTGATGGTCGGGGAGCAGGGTGGGACAAAAGCAAAAATGGTTTTTTCTGGATTTTTCATCGGCGCAATTTACAAGTTTTTATACGCGGGATTAAAACTTTGGAAAGAAGTCCCTGAAAAGATTTTCAATTTTTACAAGGGAGGGTCTTTTTCGGGAGAACTTTCCCCCGAACTTCTCGGGGTTGGATACATAATTGGTCCAAGAGTCGCTTCAATTATGATGTCTGGAGGGGTTTTGTCATATCTTGTTCTTATTCCCGCCATAAAGATTTTTGGCGGTCAGATGAAAGAGCCGCTCTTTCCCGCTACAGATTTGATCTCTTCAATGACGCCAAGAGACATAAGAAGCAACTATGTTCTTTACATTGGTGCCGGTGCTGTCGCAGCCGCGGGAATAATGAGCATGATTCAATCGCTTCCGACAATTTTTAAAGCGTTCAAGGCAAGTTTGAAAAAACTTTCGTTTGGAAAAAAATCAGACGGAAGCGTTCAAGTATTAAGGACAGAAAATGACCTTTCTCTCAACATTGTTCTTTTTGGTTCCCTGTTTCTTGTGGCTTGTATGATGGCTACTCCGGGGCTCAATGTCAATTTCCTTGCCGCCATTTTGATAATTGTTTTTGGATTTTTCTTTGTAACAGTTTCCTCAAGAATTACGGGAGAAATCGGCTCCTCTTCAAATCCCATATCTGGTATGACAGTTGCAACTCTTCTTATGACCTGCCTCATTTTTGTTATGGTTGGTTGGACAGGAATTGACCACAGGGTGATGGCTCTTTCAATTGGAGCGATTGTGTGCATTGCCGCTTCAAACGGAGGAACGACAAGCCAGGATTTAAAGACCGGCTTCCTTGTGGGCGCCACTCCGAAGTATCAGCAGATATCTTTGATGGTTGGTGTTGTTACTTCCGCTCTTGTAATCGGCTGGACATTGCTCCTTCTTAACAACTCCTACACGACATATTCTCCGGTAAATTATCCCAATTTTAAAAATGGGGATATAAGCGAAAAAACAAAAAA
>JAAZNT010000343.1 GCA_012798145.1 Thermoanaerobaculaceae bacterium
TAACAGTCGGAGGAGGAGATGGAAAGAAAGACAATCCTCAAAAACCATAACAAAGGATTTACGCTTCTGGAAGCTGGTCTTTCTGTAATCCTTCTTTCTATTCTTGCTTTGCTCGCATTTCCGACCGTTCAATACACAACAAGAAGATTCAAAGAGATGGAGTTAAGACATTCTTTGAGGGAGATGAGAAACGCAATAGATGAATACCATAGATACGCATTGCAGGGGTTGATTGAGCAAACGGATGTCGCTCAGGATTTTTATCCCCCAGACCTTGAAACACTTGTGGAAGGTGTAACTCTTGCCGGAGACGCAACGGGCAAAAAAATCCGTTTTTTAAGAAGAATCCCGATGGATCCTATGACAAAAAGTTTTGAATGGGGATTAAGATCAACAAGGGATGAGCCCGATTCTGATATGTGGGGCGGAGAGAATGTTTTTGATGTCTATTCAACAAGCACAGCGCAAGCCCTTGACGGCGTTACACATTATAACGAATGGTGAAAGATATGAAGAAAAAAGAAAAGGGATTTACGCTTATTGAACTTATGGTGGTAATAGCAATCATCGGCATACTTGCAACAATGGCGGTGCCTACTTATAGAAACATAGTTCAGCGGGCGAAAGAAACTGTTCTTAAACACAATCTTTTTGCTATAAGAGATGTAATTGACCAATATTATCAGGATAAATCAAAGTATCCGGCTTCCCTTCAAGACCTCGTTTCAGAGGGATATTTCAGGGGGACGCTTCCTATCGATCCAATGACAGGAAAGGCAGACTGGGTTGAAGTTCCTTTTACCGGATACGAAGAAGGACAACTTGAGCCAACAGAAGGCGAAGAGGCTATGGGAATTTGGGATGTTCATTCTGCTTCAGAGGAGACTTCTCTTGACGGACAGACAAAATATTCAGAGTGGTGAAAAAGGCGCCACATTTCTGACGATCCTTGTCCTGCTTTTTTTGCTTGCAGTTTTTTTGCTATGGGCTGTCCAGCCGGCTTCAACAGTTATGCAAAGAGAGAAGGAAGCGGAACTTATTTTTCGCGGTGAGCAAATATGCGAAGCGCTGAGAAATTATCAAAAAGACCACGGCGGAGCATTTCCCTCAGAGTTAAAGGAACTTCTCAAAAAAAGCCAAAAAAATGTTCCCTATTTAAGAAGGCTTTACAGAAACCCGTTTGACCCAGAAGGCAAGTGGTGCTATCTTGCCCCCGGCACAACATCAATTAAGTATAAAGAAGACGGTTCAAAAGAAATCCTTCCCGGAGGAGGAGTCGCAGATAAAATACCACCACCAGCGCAAGGTGGACAGACTCAAGGAAATAGTGGAATATCCGGACAGCCGGGAAGTCAAATGCAGGTGAAGGTCCTTCCGTTCAAACTTGATGGAAAAGAAGGTATGCCCATTTTGGGGGTTTATGCAAAATGTGACAAACCTGCATTCAGAAAATATATGGATTCAAATGAAATTTCAGAATGGTATTTTTCACCGCTTGTAATCCAGCCCAAGCCGCCTATTAATCTTAACCCTGTCGTCCCAGGCCAACAGCAACCCGGAGGAACAA
>JAAZNT010000344.1 GCA_012798145.1 Thermoanaerobaculaceae bacterium
AATTGAGAGATTTAATCTATTCAATGTCAACTGAGGAGATAAGCGGAGAGAAAGAGATTCCCGAAGAGAAGCAGATCATAGGAAAGACAATTTCTGAAGAGACGATTTGGGCTTGCACCACCTGCAGATACTGCGAATGGGCTTGTCCTCTATTTATTAACTTTGTTCCAAAATTAGTGGGGCATAGAAGTTATCTGACTTTGGAAGAGAGCAATTTTCCAAATGAAGCGCAGATTGCATTCAAGGGGATGGAAAGGCAGGGGAATCCTTGGAATCTTGCCAGAAGCGACAGAATGAAATGGGCTGAAGGGCTTGATGTGAAGCATATCAGCGAAGTTGAAGGAAAGAAATATCTTCTTTGGGTGGGCTGTGCTGGCGCTTATGAGGATTCGCAGAAAAAAGTTACAAGGGCTCTTGTGAAAATTCTCAACTGCGCAAATGTCAACTTCGGAGTTCTTGGAGAAGAAGAAAACTGCACGGGAGATGCGGCAAGGAGACTTGGGAATGAATACCTTTTCGCTACGCTTGCCGAGCAGAATGTTGAAACGATAAAGGGTTACAATGTTTCAGAAATAATAACAGCCTGTCCTCACTGCCTCCAATCCCTAAAGGTAGATTACAAAGATTTTGGAGGCGATTTCAAAGTAACCCACGCAATTACTTTCATCGCTGATTTAATCAAGCAAAACAGAATTACCCTCAAAGGGAAATTTGAAAGCAGGACAACTTTTCACGACCCTTGCTATCTTTCAAGGTATGAAGGCGACACAGAATCTGCAAGGTATATTTTGAACAAAATATCGCCCAATTTTAAAGAACTTGAATGGAGCGGGGAAAAATCAATCTGCTGCGGAGCGGGCGGAGGAAGATTCTGGCTTGAGGAAAAGATAGGCGATAGAATCAACCACTTCAGGTTTAATCAAATAGCCGAAAGCGGCGCAAGTTGCGCTGTTGTCGGCTGTCCTTTCTGCCATACTATGCTTGACAACGCAAGAGGAGAACTTGGCAAAGAGGAAATTGTTGTCAAAGACCTTATAGAGATTATCGCCGATATGGTCGAGGAAAACTGAATTTTTTAATTGATAGTTTCAGTTTCTATCGCTTTACCAAAATCAATTTTTAAGGTAAAATTTTTGTTCATAGAACTCTATTTTATGGAGGAAATATGGATTTGATTAGGACGCTTGTCATAAACCCCGGATCCACAGGAACTAAATTGGCAATTTTCAAAAACAAAGAAAAAGAAACGGAGGAGCAGAGCGAGATAGAAGGCGGAAAACTCCCTCTTCTTGAACAACTTCCGGAAAGAATTGAGAAAACGCTCGCTTTTTTGAAGAAAAATGGAGATTCGCCTTTGTCTGCGGTTGTCGGAAGGGGAGGGTTGATCAGACCTGTGCCTTCTGGAACAATTGAGATAAACGAAAAAATGATTGAAGACGCAAGAAACGGCTATCAGGGGGAGCATGTTTCAAATTTGGGCTGTATTATTGCATACGAAATAGCCAAGAAATATAAAGTTCCGTCGTTTATAGTTGATCCGGTGGCTGTTGACGAAATGGTTGAGGAAGCGAAGATATCAGGGCTTCCGGGGCTTGAAAGGCAGGCGCTATCGCATGCTTTGAACCTTCACGCTGCGGCAAGAAAAGCGTGCGAGAAAATAGGGAAAAAACTTTCTGAAAGCAGATTTGTAGTCGCCCACCTCGGCGGCGGTTTCTCTGTTGTTCCGATGGTCGCTGGAAAAATTCTTGACACAAACAACGCAAACTCAGGTGGACCATTTTCTCCGACAAGGGCGGGAACCCTTCCAACCCAACCGCTGATCAAACTTTGTTTTTCTGGCAAATACACCCTTGCCGATTTGAAAAAGATGACTACAAAAGAAGGAGGGCTTATGGCGCATCTTCAAACAAGCGATGCGAGGGAAGTTGAAAAGAGAATTAAAGAAGGAGACAAAAAGGCAGAGTTGATTTTCCGCGCTATGGCATACCAGACAGCAAAGGAAATTGGAGCGATGGCGGCTTCCATAGGAGGAAATCTTGACGGCGTTGTCTTTACCGGCGGACTCGCCAATTCAGATATGTTTTTGTCTATGGTTGAGGAAAAAGTTAAATTCTTGGGAAAAATCTTCAGATTTCCCGGAGAGTTTGAGATGGAAGCGCTTGCGCTTGGGGCTTATAGAGTTTTAACTGGCGAAGAAAAAGCCATTGTTTATGGGGGATAATATGAAGAAATTGATGCTTGGAAACGAAGCTGTTGCGAGGGGTGCATGGGAAGGGGGAGTTTCTTTTGGAAGCGGATATCCCGGCACACCCAGCACTGAAATTCTTGAATACCTTGTGAAATACGACGATGTGACGGTTCAATGGGCGCCAAATGAAAAAGTGGGCTATGAAGTTTCCGTTGGAGTTTCGCTTGCTGGCAGAAGGGCGCTTGTAACTATGAAGCATGTGGGTCTTAATGTTGCAGCGGATCCTTTCTTCTCTTCGTCTTATATGGGCGTAAATGGAGGGCTCGTTTGCGTTTCGGCGGACGACCCGGGGATGCATTCAAGCCAAGATGAGCAAGACAACCGTCTTCTTGCCAAAGCGGCGAAAGTCTTGATGGTTGAGCCATCAGATGTTGAGGAGTGCAGATGGATGACAAAAGAGGCTTTTTCTCTTTCTGAAGAGTTTGATTCACCTGTTCTTCTCAGGATGACCACAAGGGTTTGCCACCAAACAGGGGTTGTTCATCCTGAAGAGAAAATTGTTCTTCCCGAAAAGAAATTTGTAAAAGATATTCCAAAATATGTTCTTCTTCCCTCTAACGCAAGAGAAAGAAGGCACAAAGTTGAAGAGAGGCTCAAAAATGCGATGAAGTTTGGCAACGAAAGCGATAAGTGGAATCCAATTTTCAGGAAGGGGAACAAAATAGGGGTCATAACTTCAGGCGTTGCTTTCGGGTATGTTTACGAATTGATGAGTGATGAAGCGTCAATTATGAAAATCGGCTTAACCAACCCTCTTCCTCTTGAAAGAATGAAGAGATTCGCTGAAAGCGTTGAAAAGCTTTATGTTGTTGAAGAACTTGAACCATACATTGAAGAAGCGTTGAAAGCAATGGGAATAAAGGTTTTTGGGTCAGAACTCAGACCCTATACAGGAGAATTGAACCTTACCATAGTTGAAAAGATGCTTAAAGGAAAAGAATCAACCAAAGTTACAATCGACCTTTCCGATGCAAAAATCAATCAAAGACCTCCAACGCTTTGTCCCGGGTGCAGTCACAGAGGTATGTTCACTATTTTCAGGGATATGGGTCTCAAAGTGATGGGAGACATCGGCTGTTACACTTTGGGGGCGATCAATCCTCTTAAGTCAATGGATTCTTGTATGTGCATGGGTGCGTCTGTTGGAATGGCTGAAGGGCTTGACAAATTTGGAGGAGAAGGCGTTTCGGGGAAAACAGTAGGCGTAATAGGTGATTCAACATTTTTCCATTCGGGAATAACAGGTTTGATTGATATGGTTGTTAACAAAAGCAAAGCGACATTGGTAATTCTTGACAACCGCCTCACCGCTATGACTGGCGGGCAGCCTCACCCGGGAACGGGTATGGATATGAAGGGAAATGAATCACCAAGGATTGATCTCGTTGAACTCTGCAAAGCGGTTGGAGTGAAAAGAGTTAGAGTGATAGATCCTTACAACCTTGAAGAGATAAAGGAAGTTCTTGAAGAGGATCTTAAAGCGGAAGAAGTTTCTGTGATAATTGCAAAAGCTCCATGCGTTCTTGGCTTCAAGGTAAAACTCGGAAATGTGGTTGAAGTCAATGTTGATCTTTGCACAAGATGCGGAAAGTGCATAAGAGTAGGCTGTATGGCTATCGGGGAAAAAGACGGATATCCTGTGATAGACGAAAACCTCTGCAACGGTTGTGGCGTATGTGTGCAGGTTTGCGAGCCAAGCGCCCTTGCTTTCAAGAAACAGAATTAGGGGGTAAAGATGAATATAGTAAATATAATGCTGAGCGGAGTTGGTGGACAGGGAATTCTAACTTCGGGGAGAGTGCTTGCTCTTGCGGCTCTTGACAAAGGGCTTGATGTAAAAATGAGCGAAGTGCACGGAATGTCTCAAAGGGGAGGCAATGTTGATTCACATATAAGAATTGGCGAGAGTGTTCCTTCTTCCTTGATTCCAAAAGGTGGAGCGGATTATCTTATTTCTTTTGAATTGATGGAAGGGCTAAGATACCTTGATTATTTGAAGCCCGAAGGAAGAGCGATAATTTCAAAATTGAAAATCACGCCTTTAAGTTCAAACCTCAAAAAAGGGGCGAGTTACCCCGAAAACATTGAAGAGATGATTTTGCAAAAAGCCCCGAAAGCAAAACTGATCGAAGCGGAAAAAATAGCCAAAGAGTTGGGCGATATAAGAATGGTCAACATAATTCTTTTAGGGGCGATGTCAAAAGATTTCACCCTTCTTGAAAAATCCAATTTTGAAAACGCTATCAAACAAAGGTTCTCTCCAAAAGTCGCTCCCTTGTGCCTCAAAGCGTTTGAAAGGGGGATTGAAAATGGTTAAAAATTTCAGGGAAGTGTTTGAAAAAGCGAAAAGCAAAGAGCCTCTTCCGGTTGTGCTCGCTGAAGCCCACGACCCGGCTGCTCTCACTGCGCTTCTTGATGCGGAAGAAGAGGGGATAGCTGTTCCTGTTCTGGTAGGTGATGCGGGAAAGATAAATTCCGTGCTTGAGTCAATTGGAAGAAAATTTAAGAAAGCGGAAATTGTTGATTCCCCTGATGAAAAAACTTCCGTTGAAAAAGCGGTTGAACTTATTAGAAATGGAGAAGCGAAGATACTTTTAAAAGGAAAGGTTCAAACTGGAACCTTGATGAAGGGCGTCCTTGACAGGGAAAAAGGTCTTCGCAAAGGGTCGCTTCTTTCCGATGCTTTTCTATTTGAAAGCAATGTTGAAGGCAATGAAAAACTTTTGTGCATAACTGACGGCGGAATAAACATCGCTCCGGATCTGAACGCAAAAAAGCAGATTCTTTTGAACGCTGTTGAAGTTTACAGACGGCTCGGTTATGAAAAACCAAAAGTTTCCTGCCTTTCAATTGTTGAAAATGTTGTTGAAGGACACCTGCCTTCTGAAGAGGCGTTCAAACTTCAGGAGATGGCAAAAAGCGGTGAGATTGAAAACTGCTTTGTTGAAGGTCCTTTGTCCCTTGACCTTTCAATTTCAAGAAATGCGGCAAAGAAGAAGGGAGTTGTTTCCGATGTTGCGGGTGAAGCAGATATACTTCTCTGTCCTGAAATAGTTTCTGCGAACCTTCTTGCCAAGTCAACAACATATTTTGCAAATCTTCCTTTGGGGCATATTGTTATGGGAGCGACTCATCCAGTGCTTATTCCTTCAAGGTCTGACACTCCTTCCGCGAAACTCAATTCAATAGCCCTTGCGGTAGCCCTCTTTTAAGGAGAAAGTATGAGAGACAGCATAGCAATTAAAGAACGTTCCCTTCTGATAATTGATGGCGGATACCTTGATTTTATCCAAAGACATTTCGGTTCTCCGCGCCTTGATTACGGAAGGCTCTCTCATGCGATATGCGACTATTTTGGGTACAACCTTATAAGATGTGTCTATTTCAACTGTCTTCCATACCTCTCAAACACACCAACTGAAGAAGAGCAGGACGCTTTTGAAAAAAAGAGCGGCTTTTATCAAAGACTTCAGAAACTTGAAAGATTTGAGGTGAAACTTGGTCACCTTGCTTACAGAGGCATAGATGAACTTACAGGGAAGCCGGTTCTCGAGCAGAAGCAGATTGATGTCTTGATAACTGCGGAAATGGTTTACGCCGCTGCAAGGAGGAATGTTCCAGCCATATTTCTTTTAAGCGGAGATGGAGATTTTCTTCCCGCTGTTGAAATAGTAAAAAGAGAGGGGTTGACATTTGGGCTTGTTCACGGAAGCAGAAGCGGGACTTTCCTGACAGTTCACGAGCAGTTGTGGCTTGCAGCAGATTTGAGACTTGAACTAACAAGAGATTTTCTTGATCCTTTTATAAGAGAAGGTTAAAAAGTTTAATCTTTTTGAAAAAAAACTATTTGGTTGTAAAATAGTATTTTTCAGGAGGTTTAAGTGATAGTGGGAATTGAAAAGTCAAAATTGAAAACCTTGAGTTCGTCTCTCTTTTTTGATGCGCTTTTGGTTGTTTCAGCATCTTTGCTTATAGGGCTTTTGTCGCAGTTTGAATTAATTCTTCCGTTTTCACCAGTTCCATTTACGCTTCAAACTTTTGCTGTTCTTCTTTGCGGGATATTGTTGGGAAAAAGCAAAGGGGCAGTTTCAGTCCTTCTTTATTTAACTGAAGGAGCGTGCGGTCTTCCCTTTTTTGCGGGGGGAAGTTTTGGAGTTCACTACATTTTCGGGCCAACCGGAGGATATCTTTTGGGATTTATACTGGCAGCATATATTGCAGGGTTTTTTATGGAAATCGGCTATGGAAAAAGTTATCTGAAGATGTTTCCCGCTTTGCTTGTTTCAAACTTTTCAATCTATATTTTCGGGCTTTCATATCTCTCAAGTTTTGTAGGAAAAAATATGGTTTTGCAGTTGGGGCTCTATCCGTTTATCCTTTCTGATATTGTCAAGATAGTTGTTCTTTCGCTTTCTGTTCCTCTTATTTCAAAAATTGTGAAATTGGAGGAAGGTTTTTAAAAAGTTTGCTGGGGGCGCTCGCGCTGAGAGGCTTTAAGCCAACCCCTTGAACCTGATCCGGATAATGCCGGCGTAGGGAAGGCAACCAAGATGGCTGCCTCCTTGAAGGAGGTAAAAATGAATAATTCAAATTCTTCTGGTTTTTCCAAAAAAATTAAAAAAGTTTTTCTCAAAACTGAAAGAGGACTTGAAGTTCCATTTAAGGAGATATCGCTACAAAACGGTGAAAAGGTTTTGCTTTACGATTCAACTGGGCCCTATTTTTACGGCGAAAATAGTGAAATAAAAGAATTGAGAAAAGGGTGGATTGAGAAAAGGGAAAAAATCACCCAGATGGCTTTTGCAAAAAAGGGAATTGTTACGGAAGAGATGGAATTTGTTGCGAAAAGGGAAGGAACAACAGCGGAGTTTGTCAGAAACGAAGTTGCCTGCGGAAGAGCGATAATACCTGCTAATTTGAATCACCCCGAAAGCGAACCGATGATAATTGGTTCAAATTTCCTTGTGAAAATAAACGCAAATATAGGAAGTTCAGCGGTTGTCGCTGAAGAAGATTTGGAACTGAAGAAAATGAAAATATCTATCTTGTCAGGTGCGGACACAGTTATGGATCTTTCAACGGGAGGCAATTTAAGGAAAATAAGAGAGAAAATTATCAGGGCTTCGTCAGTTCCGATCGGAACTGTTCCAATATATGAAACTTTTGAAAGGTGTGGAAGAAAAATCGAGAAGCTTGACTTTTCAGTGTTCAAAGAAGTTCTAATCGAGCAGGCAGAACAAGGAGTGGATTATTTCACTATTCATTCTGGGATATTGAAATCTCACTTGGAAAAAGCGCTAAAGAGAACAACAGGGATTGTATCAAGAGGCGGCTCAATTATGGCTTCCTATATGTGCTTTTCCGGAAAAGAAAACTTCCTTTACACAAAATTTGACGAAGTCCTTGACATACTTGCAAAATATGATGTGGCAGTTTCTCTTGGCGACGGATTAAGGCCCGGCTCTTTGGCAGATGCAAACGATGAAGCCCAGTTTGCAGAACTTGAAACTTTGGGTGAACTTGCCAAACTCGCTTGGGAAAAAAATGTTCAGGTTATGATAGAGGGACCGGGGCACATTCCCTTAAACCTGATTGAAGAAAATA
>JAAZNT010000345.1 GCA_012798145.1 Thermoanaerobaculaceae bacterium
GGGCTGTTTTTATCCCAAATTTGTCATTAAGAAAACTTTAACAAAAGATTAGAGATTGCTTAGGAAAAATGAAATTTTGCAAGAAGATTTTTGATTATGTTTCAGGTTGCCGAAGGCAAACTGCCTGCCGATTGTATGGTTTATTATCTTTTTTCTCCAGTGAGATTCGTTAGAAAAAATTATTCTATTGACAAATTTGGGTTTATTCTATGGCAAATTTGGGTTAAATTCTCCAAATTGATTGGAATCAAAAAAGGGGGCTTTCGCCCCCTTTTAAGTTTAATGCCGCACCTATTATTTTTTCTTTTTTTCCTCTAAATAAACAACCCTGCAGGAATCAGACAAAAGATTTGAAACGCTCTTTGTTGCTTCTTCGAAGTCTTTCTGATTTATCTGGTTTTTCCCAATTGAACATCCAAAAGAAATTGTAACTTTGTCTTCGTTTGCGGATGTGTCTTGATAAATTCTTATATCTCCACTATTGGAAACATTTTTTGGAAGGTTAAAGATTTTGGCGTTCTCGGGAATTGAAAAAGTTATTTCATACAATTCATCGCCATTAAAAGAAAGAAGTTTTGGAATTTCTCTTTTCCTCTTTCCCTCAAATTCTTTTAACAACGAAATTTCAGGAATAGAAGTGATTAAATTTGCAAAAACCTTTTTGGTTTCTGTCTCTTTCTTTAAATCAACAACAAAATCTGCTTTTGCTTCTATTTTTTCGTTCGTAAATTCAACAGCGCTGACCTTGATTTCTTCAGCATTTTTTATTGCTGAGGAAATTAGAGAGGAAATTGCCGTTTCAAGTCCGTTTTTCAAAGCGCTTTCATAATTTACATATTTTCCGCTCAATAAAACTGAAGATGCGCCCTTCATTTTTAAATTTTCCATTGGTTCTAAAACCGCCTTGAAAACAATTTGGTTTTTTACATTTGGCGCGGGGATAATAGTAAGAGAGTTTTGGTTTTCGCCTATTTTTAAAACTTTCCTTCCCCAAATGTTTCTTGCTGAGAATTCTTCCAAAGATGCTGTCGGGCTTATAAATAAGGTTCTGCCGTCAACATTAACCGATAGAACAACCCTGTCAAAGATAGAAAGGGCAGGAATTTCTCCGCCAATTTCTGGAAGCAGTTTATCTGAATAAAGGTAATATTCCGGCTTTAATCCGAGAGTTTCAATCATCCTGCCAAGAAGAAGCGCTTTGTCAATTTCGTTTCCATATCTTGTCTCAAAAATTCTTGAAAGTTTCCTTGGCGCATAATTGAAATCCCCCAAATTCCAATCAATCGTCCTATAATCAGAAACCGTATAATCGCTTACCGTTTTCACTTTTTCGTAAAGAGAGACGCATTTTTCCGTGAGTTTTGCGACTTTATCTTTAAACTCCTGAGTTTTTTCTTTTAACCCCTGCGAAATCTCACCATTTAGATATTTTGATTGCTCCGCCCAATCTGAAGCGGTTGTAAAAACAAGGAAAGGCGTCAAATACTCTTCACCATTGCTCATTTCAGAATGATACAATCTCGGAAGATTCTTGAAAACAACAAGATATACCTTACTTGTCCCTTCATCTTTTTTCACAATGTTTTCGCTTGAATTAAAGAGTTTTATCTTCAACTCTTTGGAGAAGGCGGTTCTAATTTCTATCTCTTTTTCCAAGACGGGAATATCCTCCCTTAATAAGAGCGTTTTTTCAAGATCCTTTTTGTGCGGTTTAAAATCTTTAATTTCATATTCTGTCTCAACAACGCTGTCTATATCCAATCCCACTTTTGTTAATACCATTTGTCTTATGTTTGTGTAATCAGGAGATTTTTCAAGTTCAAAAGGGGTCATTTCGGTAAAAGAATTCTGTTTTGCGTCTATTACTTTTCCCTCTTTTGTGTATGTTCTTAATTTTTTTATTTCAAGCGTCTGATTTGCTTTGTCAAAAGCGACAAGAGGGTCTCCGATGTGGTCCAAACCTTGATAGGTGAGAACTTTTTCAACTCTGAAAACTTTTTGGTTTATTTTTCCATCGCTTTCAATTTCAAATACAATTTTTTCTTTCAGGACAATCGCGTCGGAATCGGGATAATCTTTAGCAGTCGGGGTATTTAAATATGGGGATTGCGAAAAAATTGCAACAGAAAATACCAGAACTAAAAGCGCAACGGCAATTTTCAATCTTTTCATTTTTCACTCCTAATATGAAAACTTGTATCTTATTGAGCCAAAATCCTTCATCGCTTCGTAAGAATCTTTCAGATTTGTATAATCTTTCGCTGGAACTATTTTCTTTTTAACTGTGAAGGTTTCTTTTAGTTCGAACACTTTTCCATTTATTGAAGATTTTGCTTCAAATGAAGACGCTGCTCCATCAACTTTCCTGCCTTCTTCAGCAACTTTGTTCTTCGCAATTACAGGAAGATTTATTGTTTCTTCAAAGATAAATTTTCTTGTGGCTCTCAAAAAAATGTCATACTGCCTTTTATCCCCTTTGATTGCGGCTACAAAGTCGGTAAGTCTTCGGTTAGAAAGCATATTTTGAGCGGCAGGGGAAACAAAATAAAATCCATTTTCGCCTTTCACTCCAAAGTTGGGAATTTTGTATTTTAGTTCAATAAAGAAAGGCTTGTTCACATCAACCGGGTCTTCATTGCTAAATGATATAAGTTCTGCTTGTGGTGAAATCTTTTTGACCCAATCTTCAAAAGTTTCCCTTAATTCTCCTTTGTCGCTGAAAATAACAGCCCAAACAAGATTGGTTTCACTGTAAGCCCCTACTGTTATTCTTATCTTTCCTTCAAAATTTCCTTCAATGTCAAAACTGCCTGTTGAAACCATTTTTATGAAATTGTCTTCGGGCGGCGCGGGAGGAGTTTCCATAAGGATTTCGCCTTTTTCCGTTCCTATGACATAATTTTGCGGTTTTTCCGCTGATGACCAAACCTCTCTGCTAAATGGACACCAAGTCGGGTCGTAAAGTTTATATTCGCCGGGGGAAAGTTCAACAGCAACAACACAGTGGTTAAATTGATCCGCGGGAACATCTTCAACTCTCGCCCCCGCCATAGTCATCGCAGGATAAGTTTTATAACCCGCGCATCTCAACATTGTTATCAACATTCCTGCGATATCTTTACAAACTCCCGCTCTGTCGTTGAAAGTCATAATTCCCGGATGAAGAGTGTATCCCTCGCCTTTGCCCATCGTAATTCCAGAATACCTTATCTGCCTTGCCACCCAAGCAAGAAGGGCTTTCCTTTTCTCGTCGTCAGTTTTCAAACCTTTTGTTATCTTTTCTACCTCTTTTGCTATATCTTCATTCCATTCAAACGCTTTGGCGTTTTCGTTGACTTCATAAAACCATCTTGATTTTTGAGGCCAATCTTCAACTGTTGCAAGGACTACCTTCGGCATTGCATCTGTGTCTTCAACCATTCTTGGCTCTCTTTTAACCGGAGGAACATTTTCTTTTAGAAAAGTGTAATAAATTTTTTCTTTGTCGTAACTGGTTTCAAATGAGACCTCGCCATTATAAACCTTTGCATTGAGCAGTTTATCTTTGGGCAGTGAAACGGTGTATTTTTTCTTCACAATAGGGTAATCGCTTTGGAACAAGACAACATCATAGTAATGACCCCTCATCGGAGGAATGTATCTTTCATCACCCTCTGAGTTGCTTTTTTCTCCGTCTGCAAGATAGGCTATTACAAACCCTTTTGAATATGTATTTATTTCTATTACATCGTCTGGATTTAAAAGGGGAATCGAGGCAAGTTTCATCCTTGGACCCCAGTAAATCATTGATTGCGGCTGAGGAAGGTCTAAAAACGAAGCACTATCAAGAATTGCTTCTTTGTCTTTTTTTATAACCTTTATAGATTTTATTTCAGCATAGGATGATGCTGGATCATAATCAAGACGAAAAGTTGAATAATTTTTGCAACCCTCTTCTGTTAGAAGTTTGACCACCTGCCTTTTATAGACATGAGACAATCCTGATTCCTCAACATCAACTTTCGTTTCGTCAAGAACAATGACAGCGTCGGCATCGGGGTATTTGTCTTTTGTTACAGAATTCAAAAGACCTACAACATCGTCTCCGCCACTGTGCGCAAATGAAAGAAATTGCACAAGACACAACAGCATTGAAAAAAGAATTACCTTTTTAAACATCAGAACCTCTCTTTCTCTTTTCTATTTTTTCCAACGCGAATTTTGCAGCTTCCTGCTCCGCATCTTTTTTGCTCAAACCTTTTCCTCTTCCTATTACTTTGCCTCTAAAAACCGCCTTTGAGATAAAATGATCTTTTTTAAATTCCGTTAAATAGATCGGCTTGTCTTTATATTTATCCTGAAATAATTCCTGAAGATGTGTTTTATAGTCAAGAAAAATAACCTTAATGCCATTTTTTTGGATTTTTTTCTTAAATAATCTTTTTATCAACGCTTCGGCATTTTTTGTTCCGCCGTCAAGATACACCGCTGCAAGAAGAGCTTCGAAAGCGTTAGCAAGATTCCTTCCATTATTTCTTCCGCCGCTCTTCTCTTCTCCTCCACCAAGCAAAAGCGTTTTTTGAATCCCTATTTCTTCAGCAATAGTTGATAAAACTTTGGCGGAAGCCCAATACGCTTTAATTTTTGAAATGACGCCTTCCGCTTCCGCGGGAAAAAGGTCAAAAACTATCCTTGCCATTACAAATCCGAGTAGAGAATCGCCTAAAAACTCAAGTCTTTCGTTTGAAGATTGTTTGGGCATTTTTCTTTCATAAACATAAGAAGAGTGTGTCAGCGCCTGTCTCAAAAGGGAAGCGTTTTTGAATTTATACTTAATTTTTTCTTCAATCAGTTCAAAACTGTTTTCGTCGAATGCCATTAAAACATTATCTCTGCCGAAGCCTCTTTTACGGTCTCAACCGTGATCGGCTTTTCTTCTTTTTCAAAACCGCTAAGAAGAGCGTTTGTGGCGACCGAATTTATAAGTCGGGGAACCCCCCTCGTTTTCTCAAAAATCATTTTCATCGCTTCCAATGTGAAGATGGAAGGGTCGCCGCCTGCTATCTTAATTCTGTGTTTTATGTAGTTTACAGTTTCTTTTTCATTTAGACTCTTTAAGTGATACCACATCCCTATTCTTTGCCTTAAAGCCGCATAAGAGGGGTGTTTCAATCTTTCTTTCAATTCTGGCTGTCCAATAAGAATTATTGAAATCAAGTTCGCGTCGTCAAGTTGAAAATTTGAAAGAAGTCTCAATTCATCAAATGTCTGCTTTCCGGGAATTAACTGTGCCTCATCGACAATCAATATGGCCGCCCTGCCTTCTTCATTAAGCTCCATAAATCTTGACGAAATCTCCTCAAGCAGGTCGCTTCTAAAATATTTCGGCTCAAGATCAAGCCTTCTTGCAATTTCTCTTAACAATTGGTTTGGGCTTAGTCTCGGATTGACAATAAGGATAAAATGGTCTTTTTCGTTTCTGTCCATCAACGCCCTTGAGATTGTTGTTTTGCCCGAGCCAATTTCTCCCGTTAGGACAGCCATATCTCTTTCTTCAATTGCATACTCAAGGCGGGCGAGCGCTTCTTCGTGTTCTTTTGAAAGATATAGAAATTTGGGGTCTGGAGTTTTTCCAAAGGGCCTTTCTTTTAGGTTATAAAATTCTCTAAACACGAACCGCCTCAATGGGAGCAAGAAGACTGCTTGTGTCAATGACAAGAATAACTTGGTTTTCGCCGACTTCAGTCGCTCCTGCAATTCCGGGAAGACTTCCAAGTTTCTTTCCTATGGGGTGAATAACTGTTTCCTGTTCACCAACAAGGTCGTCAACAACTATCCCCGCTGCCCTATCGCCCCTTTTGGCAACGACAACAAAGAGCAAATCATTTTCTTTTTTTGTTTCCCCTCTTTTTAAGTCAAACCTGCTCTCAAGCCTCAAGATTGGAAGAGTTATTCCGCGAAGGTTGTAAACTTCCCTCTGGTCAACATATTCAATATCGCTTTCTTTTATTTTAAAACTCTCAATAATAGATGAAATTGGAATGGCAAAATTTTGGTTTGCGCATTTGACAATTAAAGATTGTATTATGGCAAGCGTTATGGGAAGAATAATCTGGAATGTGGTTCCTTTTCCTTTTTCAGTCCAAACCGAAATTGAGCCTTTCAACCTCTCTACTGTTGTCTTTACAACATCAA
>JAAZNT010000346.1 GCA_012798145.1 Thermoanaerobaculaceae bacterium
TCTTGAAGGAATCTTCCGAACTTGTTCAGAGAGTTTATATGGATATTACTCCAACGCCGAAAGCCGAAAAAACAGGGGAAAAAATTCTTGAAGATGGCTTTGCCATTGCAGGGGCAGCGCCCGTTTTTACGCTACAAAAGAAATTTGTGGGCGTCTTATACGGCGGTGTGCTGTTAAATAGGAATTTTGAAATTGTTGACAAAATCAGAGATACAATTTTTGAATCTGGGGCTCTTTACAAAAGCAAGCCGATAGGGACTGTTACAATTTTTCAAAAAGATGTGAGAATTTCAACAAATGTTTTGAATGAAGATGGTTCAAGGGCAATTTCAACAAAATTGTCCTCAGATGTTGCTGAAACAGTCCTTAAGAACAACAAAGTTTTCAGAGGCAAAGCTTTTGTCGTCAATGACTGGTATCTTTCCGCTTATACTCCCATTGAAGGGGTGGACGGGGAAACAGTGGGAGTTTTGTATGTGGGCGTTCTTGAAAAGCCCTACAAGGACAGTCTTTTCTGGAGCCTTCTTCTCTTTTTTGCGATCGCTCTTTTAGGTGTATTAATAGTTGGGGTAATCTCTTTCAGGGTGGCGGAAAGAATTTCACGACCTCTCCTTTGTCTTGCCGAAGCGGCAAGAAAACTGGGGGAAGGAGATTACGATGTGAAAGTTGATGTTGGTGAGAGGGAAGATGAAATAGGAATCCTTTCCAAAGTTTTCAACGATATGGTTGTTGAGTTGAGGGAATCCCATATTGCATTAAAAACTTGGACGGAAGTCCTTGAAGAAAAAGTTGAAGAGAGAACAAAAGTTTTAAAAACTATGCAGGACCAATTGATTCAAACCGAAAAACTTGCTGGAATAGGAAGACTTGCTGCTGGAGTTGCTCATGAAATAAACAACCCTCTAACAGGAATTTTGACAAACGCCAGTCTGATGTATGACGATGTTCCCGAAGGAGACCCCAAGAAAGCCGACCTGAAAGTAATAGTCGAAGAAACTTTAAGATGCAGAAAAATTGTTAAAGGGCTTTTGGATTTCGCAAGGCAGTCGCCGCCTCAAAAACAACTTCTCTCTCTAAATGAAGTGATAGAAGATGTTATTACTCTTGTGAGGAATCAGGCGAATTTTAGGAATATAAAAATAGTTTTGGAACTTGACCCGCTTATTCCAAAAATTATGGCAGACAAAGACCAAATTAGACAGGTTGTTTTAAACATAGTTCTTAACGCTGCGGATGCTATGCCAAATGGAGGCGATTTTACTATTGTGAGCAGGATTATTGACAATTCTTACATAGAACTTGTTTTTTCTGACACAGGGATAGGAATTTCCGAAGAGGTAAAAGAAAAAATATTTGAACCTTTTGTAACTACTAAAAAAACTGGAACGGGGCTTGGGCTTTCAATCGCTTACGGAATAATTGAAAGGCATAAAGGAAAAATAAGCGTTGAAAGTCAGTTAGGAAAAGGAACAACATTTAGGATAATATTGCCGGTTGTGAAAGATGAAAGACAAGCCTAATGTACTTGTAATAGACGATGAACTGAACATCTGCGCTTCTTGCGAGAAAATTCTTGTCAGGCATGGGTGCAAAGTTTTCACCTCTTTGAACGGGAAAGAGGGGATAAGAATCCTTGAAACAGAAGATATAGATATTCTTGTTACTGATCTTAAAATGTCAGAGATGGCGGGAATGGAAATTCTTGATTATGCAAGAAAACATTTCCCTGAAGTCGTTGCGGTTGTAATAACCGGCTACGCCTCAATCGCTTCAGTTGTTGAAACTATGAAACTTGGGGCTTTTGACTATCTTCCAAAGCCATTTACTCCAGAAGAATTTATCAATTTAATAGATAAAGCGTGGACGAAAAGAAAAGAGTTAATTGAAAGGAAAAAAGTTTTTGAAGGCGGGACTTCTTATGAATATGAAGGAATAATTGGAAAAAGCGAAAAAATGAGGGAAGTCTTCCGTTTAATTGAAAAAGTTGCCAAAACCTCTTCAACAGTTCTGATCATAGGAGAAAGCGGAACGGGAAAAGAACTTGTGGCAAGGGCTATCCACAACAGAAGCGACAGAAAAGAAAAGCCATTTTTTGCAATAGATTGCGGAACATTATCCCCTGAACTTCTCAAGAGCGAACTTTTTGGCCATATCAAGGGCGCTTTTACGGGGGCAGTATCAAACAAGAAAGGGATTTTTGATGTTTCTGACGGAGGGAGTGTATTCCTTGATGAAATCTGCAATGTTGACTTTGAAGTTCAGGGTATGCTGTTAAGGTTCATTCAGGAAAGGGAGTTTATTCCTGTTGGCTCCACCGAAGTTAAGAAAGTTGATGTTCGACTAATTTTTGCCACAAACAGAGACCTTTACGAAATGACACAAGAAGGAAAATTCAGAGAAGACCTTTATTATAGACTTCTCGTTTATCCCATCATTATTCCGCCTTTGCGGGAGAGGACAGAAGATATTCCTCTTATCGCAGGTCACATAATCAAACGGTTGAGCGAAAAAAGCGAAAAAAAAATCTGCACATTAACCGAATCTGCGATTGAAGTTCTTCAAACTTATGAATGGCGTGGAAATGTTAGAGAACTTGAAAACATTCTTGAATGGGCGTTGATAAACTGCGAAGGAGACCAAATTGACGCAAAAGATTTACCCCCCCTCCTTTTCGGTCTATCCGGAACAAAAGCAAAGCCGGTTCCCAGAACAAACGAAGAGTTTCTTTTAATGAAAAGAAAACTTAAAGATGAGGTTGTATCTGAACTCGAAAAACTTTTTATAAAAAGCGCTCTTGAAAGAAACAATTACAATATTACCAAAGCAGCCAAAGAAGTGGGGATGCAAAGACAAAACTTCTCCGCATTGGTAAGAAAATACCAACTAAGTTCAAAAGAGACCAAAAAATAAATCTCTATAAAAAAGAGAATTTTGATAGTGAATATTTTTCTTGTGTAGCGAATATGTTTTTTATTCGCTCTGCGTTCTGATTGATGATAAGTGTAATGTTATCAATAAGATAAATTGAAATAAGCGCTATTCTAAATGCAATCAAAAGGCGGTTTTGCCAATTTTTGCAATGATGCCGAAGGTAGAAGTGAATATAAAACATATTCGGATAAAGAAAAAATGAAAAAGTGTAACATATTGAAAATAAAGGAGAAATTGAGAATAGGACAAATTTTGATAGTTTGGCATACACTTTGCATATAAGTATATCTGATGCCAAAAGGCACCAAGATTTAGAGAAAAGAAAGGAAAGAAAGAGGTGAATAAAATGAATAGCGAAAAAAGAGTTCTGATAGTAGACGATGAACCAAATGTTCTTGACAGTGTTAGCAAGATTCTTGCAAGAAAAGGATTTGAAACCGTAACATCAAAAAACGGCGAAGAAGCATTAAAGCAGATAAGACAGGAAAAGTATGATTTAGTAGTTGCTGACCTGATGATGCCAAAGGTTTCGGGAATTGATCTTCTCAAAGCAGTCAAAAATGAAAACAAAGAAATCGCATTTCTGGTGATAACTGGCTATCCCTCAATAAACACAGCGGTAGAAGCGGTGAAATACGGGGCGGGCGGCTTTCTACCGAAACCATTTACACCAACTGAACTTGAGGAAGCCGTAGAAAAAGCCCTTGGAGGGACTAAAGAATATCAGGCGGTTGACTCGCTTCCCGATTCTGAAAAAATTGATGTTGATATGCCGTTTGATGCAAGAGAAGTTGCCAGAGCCACTTCAAATCAGTATGTTGAGAGTTTGACAAGAACAGATTTGCCTGTAGCGCATACTCAGCCAAAAGAAGTTGCTGCCGACTATTGCCCTAAAGGACAAAGAAGTTGCAAAAAGTATGCTAAAACAGGAGAGTGCAAGGATGTTTGCCCGTTTATAGCAAAAGCGCAGAAAAATGTTTCTGCCGCCGCATCCAAGAAATTGTCCAACGACCCAATAGATGTTGATATGCCATTCTCCATTTCGGAAGTTGCAGAATACGCAGGCGAAGCCTACGCTCTTTCTCTTGGAACATCCGATATGCCTATAGTTGGACACTACCAGAGAGCTGTAAAAGCAATCTCTTCTCCTAAGGTCTTGATAGTGGACGACGAAGCGGTTGTTGTCAACAGCGTCAGAAAGACACTTGAAAAGAAAGGATTTGTTGTTGAAGGAGTATTTAACTCAAGAGAAGCGATTGAAAAAGCCAAAACTTCAAAATTCAACCTCATACTTGTTGATATGAAACTTGGAAATGAAAACGGTCTTGACTTAATCCCTCAACTTAAGAAACTTGCTCCCGAAACATCAGTCGTTGTTCTTACAGGATTTGCTTCCATTGATTCAGCGGTTGAATCTGTAAGGAGAGGCGCTGACGATTATATGGCAAAACCTTTCACTCCTGAAGAACTTTACACTATGACCAATAAAAACCTGAAAGTTGCATAAATAAACCGATGCTTTTCTAAAATCCCCGGAGTTTTCCTCCGGGGATTTTTTTTATAAAAAAATTGTTAAAAAAGATGAAGGAGTAGCAATGATTTTGCTCAAAGGAAAGAAAATAGCGGTAGTAGGGGTTTCAAACAATGAAAAAAAATTTGGACATAAAATCTTCAGAGATCTATTAAAAAACAACTTGGATGTAAAAGCTGTAGGCAGTAAAGGCGGTGTAATATTTGGTGAAAAGATCTATTCAAAATTGAATGAAATAAAAGAGAAAATAGACATTGTTGTGACTGTTGTTCCTCCAATGGCGACTGAAAAAATTGTAGAAGAATGCATAGAACTTGGAATAAAAGAAATATGGATGCAGCCCGGCTCGGAATCTCAAAGAGCGATTGAGATGGCAAAAAATGGTGGAATAAAAGTAACATCTCATTTATGTATAATGGTTCAAAGCGGAATCTGGTGAAAATTCCTTCTCCACAAGAAAAGTGTCTTGAAAAAGTTTACATCTATGGTAAAGGGGTATTGCATAAAGAAGAATAAGTCATTATAATATAACCTTACTTAAACATTGAAGCCCGAATAGTAAGATTGCTCTTTGAAAAGATGGAAAAGGAAAGCAAAAATAAGGAAGAAAAATGCCCCATAAGACGCCGTTTGCGCAAACCTCAAAAACCTCAAAAAAGGGGGGGGATTTGCGCAAGATATAACTTATAGATATTAAAGGAGATAAGGGTATATGAGTCAAAAAAGACACACCACAAAAAAGACAAAAAATGGGAGGTTTGCGCAA
>JAAZNT010000347.1 GCA_012798145.1 Thermoanaerobaculaceae bacterium
CTCATTCCTATACGGAGGTGAATCAGCGGAATGAGCAAAGCGAATGAAGCGCCTAAGGAGGAGGTGAAACCTCCTTCTTGGGGAATTTTGGTCGGGGCGACTGGATTTGAACGCATCGGCGTCGCTCAAGTTTTCGCTCCTTAAGAGGAAACCTTAGGCGGTTTCCCCTCAACGCTCGCTTCGCTCGCTGCTTCCCTTCGCCACTTCGTAAGATATATTGCTCAGGGGGACACTCTCCTTTCCCCCTGAAACCCCCTTGCAAGCCGCTGGTTAATTTTCTTTCTTGGGGAACAGATACTTTTTTGACTTTTGCATTTTGCTTTGATTTTGGTCGGGGCGACTGGATTTGAACCAGCGGCCCCCTGCGCCCAAGGCAGGTGCGCTACCAGGCTGCGCTACGCCCCGACTTATAAAAGAATACCAGAATTTTTAAAAAAAACAAGAGACCTCTTAAGAGTTGGCAAAAAAATTGCATAATATGTATAATTGAGAAGGAGTGCGCCAAAATGGCACAGGGAAGATTAGTAATTTTTGATGATGACAAAGCAAACCTTCTTACTATGAAGAAGGCGCTTGAAAAAGTTGATTATGAAATAATTGCTTTCAATGACCCGGAGGAAGGGCTGAAGTTTTTGCAAACAACGGACACTATAGATCTTGTGCTTTCAGATTTAAAAATGCCAAAAGTCACGGGCATTGAAATATTAAAAAGTGTTAAGCAGAAAGACCCTTCCGTTGGAGTGATCTTAATAACCGCTTTTGGAAGTGTTGAAAGTGCTGTTGAAGCGATGAAACTTGGTGCCGATGATTATATTGGCAAGCCGATTGACATTTATGAACTGCGAAAAAGGGTTTCTGCGTTTGTTGAAAAAAGAAAACTCTCAAAAGAGGTTAATCTTCTAAAATCACGACTTGATAAAAGGTTTGGGTTTGAAAATATTATCGCTCATAGCCCAAATATGAAGGAACTTCTTGAAAGGGTAAGAATTGTAGCAAATACTCGCGCAACTGTTCTCATCGTTGGAGAGTCAGGAACTGGGAAAGAATTGATAGCAAATGCCATTCATCAAAATTCAGATAGAAAAGGGAAGCCTTTTTTACCAATCAACTGCGCGGCAATACCATCTAACCTTGTTGAAAGCGAACTTTTTGGGTATGAAAAAGGTGCTTTTACTGGCGCTGAAAAAACGCATCCCGGAAGATTTGAACAGGCCGATGGCGGAACATTGTTTCTTGATGAAATAGCAGAACTTCCACTTGAACTTCAGGCAAAACTTCTTAGAGTACTTGAAGAAAAGGTCGTATATCGGGTTGGTGGGACAAAAGGAATAGCGGTTGATGTAAGAATCGTTGCCGCAACTCACAGAGATTTGCAGGAAAAGGTCAAAGAGCAAAAATTTAGGGAAGATCTTTATTTTAGACTTAAAGTTGTTGAATTGAAAATTCCGCCTTTGAGAGAAAGAAAATCGGATATTCCGTTTTTATTCAACCATTTTCTTAATGAGTTTTGCAAAGAACATAAAAAAGAGATTTCATCTGTTTCAAAAGAATTGCTTGATTTTTGCGAGAATTATACTTGGCAGGGAAATGTCAGGGAGCTTAAGAATTTAGTTGAGAGAATGGTCATTTTTTCTTCAAAAGACACCCTGTCTTTGGATGATCTCCCGCCGGAAATGAGAAAAGAGATCCCCATCGTAAATCAAGAAGATTCTAATAATTCCAAAAAACTTCCCTATCTTGACCTATCTCTTCTTGAAAAGGAAGCCATATTGAAAGCGCTTGAAGAGACTGATGGGAATAAGACTCAAGCAGCCAAACTTCTTGGAATTGGTTTGAGAACTTTGCACAGAAAACTAAACGAGTATAATATTGTTGAAAGGAGTGAATGATTAAATGAAAACCGTAAAATTCTTGATGCTTTTATCAGCAGCGATTCTTCTTTTGATGGTAGGTTTTGGACTGGCGCAATTGAAAGGTTTAAATCCTGTCAAAGCAAAGGCAGAATCAACTTTGGCTCCGCCTCTTGTTGCTCCGGGAAATTCTTCTCCTGTTGCGGTTCCATCTTTTGCTGAAATTGTTGAGAAAGCTTATCCCGCCGTTGTAGCGGTAAGCGCAGTTGCTACCTCATCTTCTAAAGGAATGGAAGATGATAATAATGAAGACTTTTTCTTCGGTCCTTTTCATTTCTTTTTTGGTCCTTCTCCTGAATTTCCTAAAGGACAACAGCAGCCTTTCAGACAGAGTGGAGGAAGCGGTTTCATTATTTCTTCAGACGGTTATATCCTTACAAATAACCATGTCGTCGAAGGAGCGGACAAAGTTACAGTGACTTTAAACGATGATAGAGAATTTACCGCCAAAGTCATTGGAAGAGACGAAGAGACAGATGTTGCTTTGATTAAAATTGAAGCTGGAGGGTTGCCGATTCTTCCCCTTGGAGATTCTGACGCTTTAAGGCCCGGCGATTGGGTTCTCGCGATAGGAAACCCACTTATGTATAGAAATACAGTAACCGCAGGAGTTGTTTCAGCAAAAGGCAGAAGAATATCTTCTTCTTCTCTTGACGATTTTATTCAAACCGATGCGGCGATAAATTTTGGGAATTCTGGGGGACCTCTTATCAATCTTAAGGGAGAAGCCGTAGGCATCAACACTGCGATAACAAGGTCTGATCCGATGGGCAGGGTTGTTGAGGGAATTGGTTTTGCAATCCCTATTAATCTTGTTAAAGACCAGATGGAACAACTTAAAACGAGCGGAAAAGTTTCAAGAGGATATTTAGGAGTTCAAGTTGGTCCGGTTGATGCAGACGCAAAAGAATACTTGAAAAGCAAATACAATCTTGAACTTAAAGGGGGAGCGCTTGTTCAGAAAGTTGATCCAAAAACACCTGCCGCAAAAGCCGGGATTGAAAAAGGTGACATAATAATTTCGGTCGATGGTAAAGAAATAAAAGAAAGCAAAGACCTTGTAAAAATAATTTCAAGGTATGCTCCTAAAAAGAATGTGAAAATTGAACTTTACCGGGAAGGCAAAAAGAAAAGCATTGATGTGACTTTGGGAGATAGAAATCAAGGATTGAAAAATAGCAGCGAAGAAGATAACGAATCTGAAACAGACAAACAGGCGAAACTTGGTATAACTGTTGAAGAACTTTCACCAAGAATTAAGATGTATAACAGAATACCTGACGATGTTACAGGAGTTTATGTCAAAAGCGTGGATCCCAAATCTAACGCATTCTCCAAAGGATTGAGACAGGGAGAAATCATTTCAGAAGTTAACGGAGAACCCGTTGAGTCGGTTTCTGATTTTAAACGGGCTGTTTCAAAGGTAAAATCCGGCGAAATGTTAAGTCTTTATGTTCAGGATGGAAACAGCGGAAGATACATATACTTCAAAGCTGAATGACCTTTATGAGAATAAAAAAAGGGGGGCTTTTAAGCCCCCTTTTTTTTATCTTGTATAGTAAAAGGGCTGTGATACTCCTCCATCGTCTGTGTTCTCAACTGTTACAGCCACAGCAGTTCCAATAGGAAGCATCGCTTTTAACGCCGACCCGCCTTTTGCCACAACCTTGTTAGCGTTTTTGAAAGAAGTTGAAGGCACAGCGTTGCCGTCAATTCTGACAACGCATCCGGAATGGAAGTTTTCTCCCATAACAATAAGGCGGAACGGACTTCCCTTTTTTGTAACACTAACAATTGACGGCGGAGTTACCGGAGGAGAAATCGTAATCTTTCCAGTTTTTGTGCATACGGCATTTTCAATAGTTGAAGTCAAAGTCCAGTTGTAGGTTCCCTCTGATGAATAAGTGTGAACTGGATTTTGCTCAGTTGAAGTTGAGCCGTCGCCGAAATCCCAGAGGAAAGAAACGCTTCCAGAACAAACCGCAGATGGTGAAGCAGAGGCAGAGAAATTTACAGGAATGTTTATTTGTGATGTTGACGGCACTGTGGCATAGCAGGAGATAGAGCAAACAGAAGTACCTTGATATTCGTAAGCCCCAATGTCGGGAGGGTTAGTCCTTCCTAAATTTTCAATGTCAGTTGAAGGAACAATGCCATTCAGGCTGCCTATAGGAATTCCTTTGTCTATTGCAGGGCTTCCCGCTGTCAAATGTCCGTCAAAATCGGTGATATTTGAATTAGCAACAAGCGGGTTTTGCTGAATGTTTGAAGAGCCGAGCAAAAGATTGTCGTAAATATAGCAATCGTAGATTACATTGTTGTCAATTGTTTCTGATGTTGTAAAATGGTAAGGATCTCCATCGCCTATAAAATCTGACTTTCTTTCATAATCAAGATAGGCGACCTGATACCCGTAAAATATATTGTTGAAAATGTAAACCCTTTCACTTCCGTCGCAAGCCGGTTGATCTGGAAAATCAAGGTTGTTGCACTGCAGTTCAGCCGTCGCCCAACCTTGACTTCCTATAGTGCTGTTGATTATGTATGATTTTTTGCCTCTTGGAAGATTTATTGATAGAGATGCTCCTCCCGCTCTGCAGTTATCAACTCCGTCAAGGGGTCCCATATATTGCCCAAAAGGCTTATTGTAAAAGAATCCACAGTTGCCTATAGCGAAACAATTTATCAGTTGCGACTCTCCGCCTACTTTCAGTTGGTTTCCTGCGTTGCCGTAACCGTAGCATCTTTCAAGTTTTACAAAAGAATCGGGATGGTCAACGCCGACATACAAAAGATCAAGCCCGTCTGAAGTGTTGTATCTGAAAATAGAGTCTTCAATATTCCAGTTCCCACCGCTCCTTGTTACTCCAACGCCGTCTCCATAGCCATTGTGGCTTTGCGCCCAGCAGTAATTTGGTTGAAGCGAGGGGTACTGTTCGGGACAGCCGTTCCATTCAACAACGACATTTTTTAAATGTATGTTGCCAGAAAATGAACTATTTTCTCCAATATCGCCGCTCCAACCTCCCCAGCCGTTTCCTGCAATACGGACATTTTCCATAGAAAAATTTGTTATTCCTCCGGCAAGAACTCCATAAAGCGCGAGTCCATGAATATTAAGATTTCTAAGTGTAATGTTTGAACCGGAAAATGCGTCAATTCCATCAAGAGCGTGGTCTCCATAAGGATAATTTTGATTTGGACAACTAACGGAAGAATCATAATGGTAATCCGCGCAACTTGAATGATCTGTTATTTCAAGGCAGTCGATAATAGCGTTAGAAGTGTTGGTTAAATCAATGATGTTATAAGCCCTTTGCGAACCCCACAGTTCTGGCGATGATGAACAGTTTCCTTCATAGCCTTCGCCAACAATTCTTGTGGGATGATTTGTGTCTGGTCCTGAAGGAAGAGGGGGAAGGTGGCAGTCCCAAGGATAATCCTCCTCACAATAACTCAACTGCGCTCCTCCGTAACCTATTTTATAACTCCCTAAATGAATGTAAAGAGTGTCTCCACCTTGTAAAATCCAGTTTCCTTCTTGGTTTATTGCGTAAAAAGGATGCGACCAAGCGCAGGGTTGATTTTCTCCGCTTCCCGGATAAGGGGCGTCAACAAGACCAGTGCATTGTGTGTTTGTTCCTCCGTCAACTCTGACATAATATGTTTGATAACTTTGTAGATTTTGTTCTTCTAAATTCTTAGTAAAGTCTTTTTGCTGACTGAAAGAAATCAGTGAAAACAGAAGAAAAACAGAGATTAGCGTTAAACATTGAACAAGTTTCTTTAGGGAAATAAACGAATAAAACATATCCCACCTCCTTTCAAAAAATTTGCTTTTTTTACAATTTTATTGTAAAAGAAAAAAATAATTTGTCAAGAGGAAAAAAATGTTTACTCTTCCCAACTTAACGGAACAAAGGCAGTTTTTTCATTTGCTTCAAAATTGCTGTCAAAGTATATTTTTATCGCTTCTTCATTTTTTAAGTATTTATAAGATGTGTCAGGGCAGATTGCTTTATTCAACTCCAAAGATTCGGGGAATTTCCCATTTTTTATTTTTTCCTTTTTTGCCTTCAACGCAAGAAGAGTAATGTCTTTCTCTATCTTCAAACGATATGCCCTTACCCAAGCATCCTGTAAATTAGGGATTACAATTCTTGTAATGACAGCCCATTTGGGAATTTTATTAAATATTTCTTTCGAGATATCTTTTTTAAAAAGTTCGCAGGGATTTTGCTCCTGTGTCACCTTCATTGCAATTAAGTAATATGTCAAATATTGGCTCTGATCCAATCTTAAATAAGGTTTTAAAAAAAAAGAGGAAAGCCAGAAACTGCTTTTTCCTGATAATTCCTTTAAATCTGAGTTGAAATGAAGAAATGAGCCCGCAGCTTCATAAACAAATCCTTCCTTTATGCATTCAACGGGGTCAAATGAGAGAAGTTGACTTTCTGTCTCTTCTTCAAGATAGGGAAAGAACTTTGCGCATGCGTAAATATATCTATAACAGGCAATTTTAATAAGGGTTTCAATAAATAGTTTGGAATCCAAAGATTCGGCGAGGGTAATTTCAGCCTTTAAAAAAATTACTGCATCTTCTCTTTGTCCTTTGTAAAGAGAGTAAAAAGTCTCTGCTGACAAAAGTCTTGTCAATCCAATTATTGTCATAAGATAAGAAGGAGTGTCAAAGGAATTTTCCTTTCTTGTTTTCCAAACGGGTTTTTGCTTTTCTAAGATTGCCGCAGTTTTTAAAAGGTCTTCTTTAATTTCAATAAGACGCTTTTCAACATTTTCGTCTGGCTGCAGAAACTCAAGTTTCCCTTTTTTGGTTTGCTCGTTAAGGTAACCAGAAACGACTTCTTTTTTGGAACTGCAGGTTGATACAAAGAATGAGTTTTTTATACCAAGTTTTTCGCCAATTGCTATAATCTGCTTTGCGCTATCATTTTCTTCTGTTTCTTTTATCTCGTTTCTTTTTTGGATTAAATCAATTCCTTCCGCTTTCCATAAAGCAAGAGCTTCTTTGCTTTTTTTGTCAGCGTAAAATGAGAGAACAACATAAAAAATAAAAGCCACAATCAAAACAAATGCAAAAACTTTCAGAAAATATAGAACAAGCTTTTTAATGTTTTCCATTTTATTCTTCATTTAATTTTTCAAATGGAAATATTTTCTATTTTCAGTAGTTTCCTTTTGATGTCAAGATAATTCCTGCCCGAATATCCTCCTATTCCGTTTTTGGCAATTACTCTATGGCAGGGGATGATGATCGCAATCTTGTTTGACTTTAGGGCTTGTCCGACCGCTCTTGAAAGGTTTTTATTTCCAAGTTTTTCGGCAATATCTTGGTAAGTCAGAGTTTTGCCGAAAGGAATTTTTTTTGTTATATCCCAAACCTTCTTTTGAAAAGAAGTTCCAGAAGGCTTTATGTCAACTTCAAATGTTTTTCTCCTTCCCGAAAAATACTCTTCCAAGAGGTTTTCAATTTTTTTTGCAAAAGGACTTTGCGGATTAGATTTTTTCCCTTTTTTTTCGAAATCAAATTGAAGTTGCAAAATTATGTTTTTTTCATAGAGAATACGAAAAGAAGCAATGGAAGTAGTTAGAAACTCTTCCTTCATTCGCCGAATCCTCTTTTTTTGTCGTAAGATACTACCACAGAGCAATTCATACCGCCTCTTGTGTTGAAGACTCCTGTCAATGTGGCTTTAAGAGGGTCACAAGACTTTACAACATCTCTTAATATTTTATTGACCGCGTTTTCATAAAAAATCCCAAGATTTCGATAAGAAAGCAGATACATTTTGAAAGATTTAAGTTCTATGCATTTCTTGTCGGGAGTGTATCTCAAGACGAGAAGCCCAAAATCGGGAAGTCCGGTTTTGGGACAGACAGAAGTAAATTCCGGAACTTCTATATTTATTTCGTAAGAGGGAAACTGGTTTTCCCAAGTCTCTATTTTTGGAAGTTTCGCATCAAGACCTTTTACTGCATGCTCTTTTGTGTATCCAGATTTTGACATTTTTTCCTCCTATTTAAGACCGTAATTTTTTCCCATTGCAATAAGTTTTGATTTTAGGTTTTTGTCAAAACTTTTTGGATTTCCCATCAATTTAGCCAAGAAATAAATCTTTGATGAATGTTCCAAAGATTCCATCCTATAATATGCGCTTTTCAGCGAATTCCCCACTGTCACTGCTCCGTGGTTTTTCAAAACTACTGCTCTTGTTTCTTTTGCTTTAAGCAATTTTGCAGTCTTCCTTGCGAGTTCAAAAGAGCCCGGTTCAATGTAACCCAAAGTTTTGACTTTTTGAATTGTTATGAAAAATTCTGAAAGGGGTATTCTTTCAAAATCTTCATCAATCAAGGAAAGCGCTGTAACAAAAGGTGGATGTGCGTGAACTACCGCATTTACATCTTTTCTTGTTTTGTAAATCTCAAGGTGCATTTTTATTTCAGATGATGGTTTTCCTGAAAGAGAATTTCCCTGAGCATCAAGTTCAACAATCTCCTCCTCTTTAAGTTCTCTTTTTGGAAAGCCAGATGGAGTGGCTAAAAATCCGTTGTCAAGTCTTAAAGAAATATTTCCGTCAGTCGCTGACACAAGTCCATTTTTATGGAGAAGTTTTGAATAAAAAATAAATTCTTTTAAAAGAGCCCTTTTCATTTTTCTGTTTCTGCTTTTTTAAGTTCTTCTCTAAGTTGTTCTATCATAGGCAGATTGGGATACTTCTCTTCAAGTTTTTTAAAACTTTCTTTTGCCGATTTGATGTCATTTAAATCAAACAGAAATACTATAACTTTGTTGTAAAGGGCTTGCTGTTTCTGGGGGTCTATTGCTAACGCTTTGTCAAAATATTCAATGGCTTTCTTTGGATCTTCCGCGCGATAACACGCACCAATGTCAACAAGAAGGTCTGTATTTTGAGGGTCAATTTTATACGCTTCCTCGTACCACATAATTGCTTCTTTGAATTTCCCGTTTTCGTAATAGATATTTCCGAGTGTTATGCGGGATTTTATATCATCGGGATTTTCCTTCGCCGATTTAATAAAGTTCTGCATCATCTCAAAATGCTCATCTGCGCTTATGCTGTCAACAGAAGGCGATTTACTCGGAATGGTCTGCGAAACTTCCTGCTGTGGCAGAGGGGCATTCTTCTTTTCCAATGTTTTGATGAAGACGAAAGTAGCCACCGAGCCAAGGATAAAACCTGCAAAAATAAATAAAAGGGCTTCTTTTTTGAAATTCAAATCAACTCCTCTTTAAAAGATTTTTTAAAACAAGCGCAGTCATAGAGGGGCTTTCTATCATTCTTCTTCTGAGATAGGCAATTGCATCGCTCCAAGAAAGAGCGTAAGGAACATACAGTCTAACTTTTTCTCCACGCTCAATAAGTTCTTTCTGCATATCGTCTCTTGGAACTCCCATAAGCATTTGAAATTCTCTCTGTTCTTTTGGGATTTTCATCTCGTCAAGAATTTCCAGAGCTTTTCTTATGTAGATTTTGTCGTGAGTCGCTATTGCTACAAAATGTCCTTTTTCAAGGAGTTTTCTTAAAAGTTTTA
>JAAZNT010000348.1 GCA_012798145.1 Thermoanaerobaculaceae bacterium
AAAAGTATTTGAAGAAGAAACCGGTGTTCAATTGCTTATAAATAACGATGATCCTCTGACTTTGGTTCTCTCTTCTTTTAATCCTGTTGCGAGAGAGATTGCAAGACAAAGTCTTGAAAGACTTGTTCAATCAGGAAAAATTCATCCTCAGAAAATTAAGGAGTTTGTCGGCAAAACAAAAAAGAAGATTCAAAAAGAACTTTCTCAAGCGGGGGAAGAAGCTTTTAAAAGATTAGGGTTAGACCTTCCTCATCCCGAAATAGTTAAACTTGTTGGACAACTTAAATACAGAACAAGCTATGGGCAGAATGTCCTAAACCATTCCATTGAAGTTGCCGAGCTTTGCGGGGCTATGGCAGCAGAGTTGAAGCTTGATGTCAAACTTGCAAAAAGGGCGGGCTTTTTGCACGACCTTGGAAAAGCTATAGATGTAGTGAGAGAAGGAACTCACCCTGAACTTGGTGCGGAAGCAGCCAGAAAATACGGAGAGCATGAAGTTGTTGTCAATGCGATAGAAAGCCATCATGAAGATGTTGAGGTGATACATCCGATTTCTGTTCTTGTGGCGGTGGCAGATGCTATTTCTGGAAGCCGTCCCGGAGCGAGAAGGGCATCTTTGACTGATTACTTTAAAAGAATTGAAACTCTTGAGGCAATCGCGACATCTTTTGAAGGCGTGGAACAATCTTTTGCAATACAGGCGGGAAGAGAAGTAAGGGTGATCGTCAACGCGGACCAAGTCAGTGATATGCATCTTCCTTTTCTTGCGGGAGAAATTGCCAAAAGAATACAGGAAGAGATGGATTATCCCGGCAAAGTGAAAGTTACAATTATCAGAGAAAGAAAAGCAGTGGAGTACGCAGGCGCAGCGACATAAATTCCTTTCTGTCGGGACTAAAGCATGAGATTTTCAAAAGACATTGAAAAGATTGCCCTTAAAATCATTAACGGTGAAAGAATCTCCTCAGACGATTGCTTGAAGCTTTTAGAACATAACAACCTGTCGGAGATGTTCTATCTTGCAAATATTATCCGCGAAAAAAGATATGGTTCTTTTACAACTTTTTCTGTAAACAGGCACATAAATTACAGCAATATTTGCCAAAACAAATGTTTATTTTGCGCTTTCAGAAAAGAAGAGAACTCCAAAGAGGCAAGAAGACTTTCTATAGATTCTATCCTTAAAATTGTTGATGAGATAAGAAATTACCCTTATCTTGAAATACACATAACGGGAGGGCTTGACCCGAATTTTTCCTTTGATGACGCTTTAACGCTTGTGAAAAAAATTAAAGAAATTAAAAAAGAAGCGATAATCAAAGCGTTTACAATGGTTGAATTAGATTACTTTGCAAAAACAAGCGGATTGAAAGATGTTGAAGTTTTAAAAAGATTGAAGGAAGCGGGAATTTCTTCATTTCCCGGGGGAGGGGCGGAAATTTTTTCTCCAAGAATTAGAAAAAAAATTTGCCCATTGAAGATTGATGGGAAAAGGTGGCTTGAACTTTCAAAAAAAGCCCATAAACTTGGAATACCGACAAATGCTACAATGCTTTATGGAGTAGGAGAAACTGAAAAAGAGATTGTTCAACACCTTGACAAATTGCGCTCATTACAGGACGAAACCAGCGGTTTTATGTCTTTTATTCCGCTTCTTTTCCAAAAGGAGAACACTCCGCTCAAAAAATTGAGAGAAGTTGCTCTTGCTGAACAGTTAAAACTTTATGCTGTTTCAAGAATATTCTTGGACAACATTCCTCATATTAAAAACCATTGGGTTATGTCGGGGTTAAAAGCAGCGGAAATTTATCAGTGGTGTGGTGTTGATGACCTTGAGGGGACAGTTTTTGAAGAGAGAATAGGGCACGAAGGCGGAGCAAAAACGCCTATTGGGATGACAAAAGAAGCGATTGAAAAAATTATCAAAGCGGCCAATAGAATTCCTGTTGAAAGAGATGGACTTTACAACAGGGTCAAAAAAATTGGGGCGGCTTGAGCGCCGCCCCATTCAGACTAAGGAAAAGGAGAATAACACTAAACTCTTTTATTTTTAGTTTCTTTATTGCCACTGCTTTTTCCGCCAGATGAAGAGGAACTTTTAGCGGACACAGCAGCGCCAACACTTTTTCCGACATTTTTAACAAAAGTCGTAATCATATTATTGGAAGGTTTTGACATACTCAACTGATGCTTATTTGATTTGTTAGATGATGAATCAGAATTTGACGGAGGAGGAGGCGGCGGAGGAGGTGGTGAAACACTTCTCCCTTGGAATGAACCGCTTCTTTTTGAATCAGTAGAACGCGGGGATTCTCTGTTTGTGTTGTTATCCCTTTGAGGCGCTTCTCGTTGAGGAGTTTCCCTCTGAGGTGTTTCTCTTTGGGGAATATCTCTGCTTGGTGCTTCTCTTTGTGGGATTTCTCTTGTTGGTTGTTCTCTTGTTGCTGGAGGAGAAATTGACCTGTCAGAATCGTAATTCCTTCCTCTAATAGCAGGCTCATCTCTATCAATCTTCGGGAAATTATCGTCGCTGTCTGTTATAGGCGCTCTTGTGGGGGGAGAGGTTCTTGACGGCCTTTCGTATGGGGAGTCTCCCGCAGGTGTTCTGTTTGGAGCGCTTGGTGAAGGAATGTCTCTATCCTTTACACTTCTTATGTCTCCATCATTCCTGTCAAGACTTGTCGGCATTACATTTTTCTTGGCAATGACGGGAGGTTCCGCAAGTGTTTGTTTAATATCGTCAAATGTTACTTTTCCATTTTTCAAATCATGAATCTTTGAAGGATGAATGTTCAACCCGCCTGAATTAGTGATGAAAACATCAGAATCCTTAGAAACCTTTTTGGCAAAATTCTGGTCAACATTCAATGCCTTTTTTGGAACAGGGACAATAGGTTTTACGGGTGGAGGTCCATTTTTGTTGACAACAACAATTTTGGTAACATTTGTGACATAAATATTGTTTATATCTACCCTGTACCAACCGCACGGCTCCCAAATTGGTCCCCAATAGCCCCTGTAATAACCCCATGGGCACCATCCGATCCAACCATCCCACCAGTACCACGCAACCCAGGCGGGAGAAAACCACACATCGGGAATCCATCCCCAGCCAACGCCTATTATGAAAGTCCAATTCCCGTAATGGAAAGGAACCCAGCCCCAAGGGTCATAGGAAATCCAAGTGCAGCCCCAAGGAGTGTATCTCCAATATCCGTTGAAATAGGGTGTCCAGCCGTAGTAAACATAGGCGGGTGATGGAAACCAAACATGCCCATAGCCGGGGACATCTTCCCAGTATCCATAATAATCAAGGTCAGTAGCGTAAGCTTGAAGTTCTGGGTCAAGATATTCCCAAGATTTTGGAGTTCGCGTTGGTCTGTTGGTCATTTTTTCCCTGAAGGCGATAATTTCCGGATAGGCAATTTTTCCAACAGAAACTGGAGCAGATGGCTCATAACCATATTGAGCGTAACTCATCTGGTTTGTCCAAACTGTGTTTGAATATCCGCCGCTTGAAATTATCGCACTTCCATCAAGGACAGTAAGTCTGGTCCTGTCAACATTTTCAACTTCAATTATTGCAAGGCTTTTTCTTGCTGTTCTCACTGA
>JAAZNT010000349.1 GCA_012798145.1 Thermoanaerobaculaceae bacterium
AACTTAAACCGGAATCTCCCAAAATGGTTCAGCCTATAAAACGGCTTGATAAGAAAAAGGCAGGCGCGGAAGATGCAAAGCCAGCAAAACCAGAAGAAGAGACTGGACCTCCGCCAAAGTTGGAAGTTCCAGAGATGGAATTTAATGCCGGCGATGTAATAAAGGGAGATGTTATTGAACATGAATTTATTTTAAACAATAAAGGGGAAGGCGTCCTTAAAGTTTTAAGAGTTCAACCAACCTGCGGATGCACCGTAACAAAATATGACAATGAGATAGCCCCGGGAAAAAGCGGAAAAATTTTGGCATCCGTTAAAACTGAGGGATTCTCTGGAAATATTGCCAAAACTATCAATGTTCAGACAAACGATAAAGAAATGGGAACTTTCGCCCTTACAGTTAAGGGAAATGTTAAAACCCTTTTGAGCGTTAAGCCATCTGAAAGACTTTCTTTGGGCTTGGTTTATGTTGGAGAGCCGATTGAAAAAGAGTTTGACATCACTTCTGAAGACGGTCAGCCGTTTGAAATTACCCAGATAACAGGAACAGACGAGAAGATTTCTTACAACATTGTTCTTGCTCCCGACAAGAAAACGGCAAAATTTAAGACAACAATACCTGCTGATTATCCAGTTGGTCCAATTCAGGGTAATTTCACTTTGAAAACAACCCACCCAAAAGTCCCGACACTTAATATAAACCTTTTTGGAACTATGAGAGAACCTCTTTCCGTTTTTCCGCAGAGTGTTAATTACAGCGGGTTGAGCAAAGATTTCGTTGTTTCAAATCCAGAATCCCCGGAATTAAACAAAGTAATAACAGTAAGGTTTGAAACTGAAGCGACCCTCGAAGTCAAAAGCGTCAAATCAAGCCTTCCTTTCGTTGAAGCGACATTTGAAGAAACGCAACCCAAGCAGGCTTATTCAATAAAACTTCATCTTGTCCCAAGCAAAGTGAAAGTTGGCCCCTTTGAAGGAGCGATAGTGGTTTTGACAAACAAAAAGACTATAACCGTTCCGGTCAAGGGCGTCATTTTCTAAAACTTTAGAAAGATATTTCAAAAAAGGGGCGATTCATTCGCCCCTTTTTTATTGCCTTACTACTGAAAAGCAAAATTGTAAATTTAAGTTTAGTAAAGACTGCGAGGCTTAAAAACGAGAAGACGAAAAACTTTTGTTGACATTACGAATACCTTAATCTTATTACTCCGCTTTAGCCAAGCCGTACTCTTTCATTTTTCTCCAAAGTGTTACTCGGGATACTCCCAGTCTTTGAGCCGCTTTAGTGATCTTCCACTTTGATTCTTCAAGAGTTTTTGCAATAAGTTCTTTTTCCAGACTCTGCAAAGGTATTTGTATCTGGTGAAGTTTGGTTTCAGAATCAATCTTAAAAGGAATCAATGGAAGAGGAAGATCGGAAAGTTTAATATATGACCCTCTTGCTCTTATAGCCCCGTGCTCAACAATATTTTCAAGTTCTCTTATATTCCCGGGGTAATCATAGGACATAAGTTTGGACAGGGCTTCAGCTTCTATTCCGAGCAAATTTTTATGAACCATTTTTTTTGAGACTTTCTTAATAAAGTGATCAACAAGAAGAGGAATATCCTCTTTTCTTTCTCTCAGAGAGGGCACATGTATCCTAAAAACATTCAAGCGATAATAAAGATCGTTCCTGAAATTCCCCTTTCTGACTTCATCTTCTAAATTTTTGTTGGTGGCGGCTATAATTCTTACATCAACTTTTATTGTTTTGGAAGAACCAACTCTTTCAAATTCCCCCTCTTGAAGAATCCTTAGCAGTTTCACCTGCAACGAAACAGGCATCTCTCCAATTTCATCCAGAAAAAGTGTTCCGCCGTTAGCATATTCAAATCTTCCCACTTTGTCCCAGTTTGCACCTGTAAACGCTCCTTTGACATGTCCGAAAAGTTCGCTTTCAAGAACGCCTTCATTTAAAGCAGCGCAATTGACTTTGACATAAGATTTTTCCTTCCTCATTGAATTGTAGTGGATAGCATTTGCTATTAACTCTTTTCCCGTCCCGCTCTCTCCTGTGATCAGGCAAGTAGAATCAGTTTTTGCAACCATTTGGATTTGTTCAAACACCTCTTTCATAGACCTGCTTTCACCTATGATGTGGGAGAAATCAAACTCTTCTTCCATCTTTTGCTGAATTTCTTTGGCAAAGGTCAAATCTTTGAATATTTCAACTCCCGCCACAAAATTGCCTTCTTCATCTTTTAAAAGTAAAACTCTTGTTTTGCTCAAAAACTGATTACCGTCTTTTGTTGTGTACCACATCTCCACATCATCAAGATCCCTGTTTTCCGCAAGAGCGCAAGTCAAAGGACAATTTTCTCCACACTTTGAGGTGTTTGTGATTGTTCTGCATCTCGAATTAAGAATTTCCCCTTCGCTGTATTTTAACAATTTTCTTCCTGTTTCATTTACAAAGATTATTTCTCTCTCAGGACTTATAACAACAATGCCATCTGAAATGCTGTTAATTATTCTTAAGAGATGTTTATTCTCCATAAGTTTTCCTTTTGTGTAGTCTTCATTCATATCTTTCTCCAAATCTGTATTATACACTTAAAAAAGAGAGCAAAAAATATCAGTGAATTTTTCAATATCTCTTTTCTTTGTCAATGAAGAGATGCTCACTCTTATGGGGTATTCTTCATTTGAAAACCCCATCTCGGTTAAAACCTTGGGCAAATTTTTTCCTGCGCCGTGACAAGCGGAACCTGTCCCCACATATATTTTATTTTCATTGAGAATTCTTTGCGCTTCTCTTCCATCAAGACCTCTTATTGAAAAAAACGATGTATTGGGAAGCCTTTCAGAATTCTTTCCATAGATCGTTAAACCAAACTTTTGTGAAAGGTTATCTTCCATCTCGTCTCTTATTTCTTTAAGTTTTGAAAATCTATATGTGTCAATAAGATCAACAGCGCAAGAAAAAGAGAATATTAACGGAATACTCTCCGTAGATGACCTTAACCCTTTTTCCTGACCTCCTCCGCAAATCATTGGAATTAGTTCAATTTTTTTGTCAAAAGCGAGAGCGCCTACCCCTTTCGGTCCTCCTATCTTATGAGAGGATATGGTTATTGCATTTGGATTTGTCTCTCCAAAAGGCAGTTCAATTTTTCCAAAACCCTGAACAGCGTCAGTATGAAAAAGCGCCATCTTCCTTTCACAAATTCTCGCTATCTCCCCTACCGGCTGTATTACTCCCGTTTCATTGTGGGCAGTTAGGATTGAAACAAAAGATTGAGAAGAAATCGCATTTTCCAACTGCTCCAAATCAACAACGCCATCTTTATCAACGCCAATTTCTATGATTTCTTTTCCAAAGCTTTTTACAATCTGTCTCAACTCATAAACGCTTGGATGTTCAATTTTAGATATTATAATCTTTTTGATTTTTTCATTTTTTGCGGCAGACAAAATTACAAGGTTGTTTGCTTCAGTCGCTGAAGAAGTAAAAACTAATTCTCCTTCAAATCTTAGTTTCCTTAAAATATTTGCTCTTGAACTTTCAAGAACCTCCTTTGATTTCATTCCAGCAAAGTAAGGAGATGAAGGATTGGCAAAAGCCATTTTTTCGCCATCCAAAAATGCTTTCACCGCTTTTCTTTTCATAGGGATAGTGGCGTTGCAGTCAAAATAGTAACTTCCGTCATCAAGTCTCATCTTAATCTTCTTTCTTTAAGGCAAAAAGCAAAGATGTGTCGCCATAGTTGTATTCTTTCTTTAAAAGATACCCTTCGGGAATTTCAGGAGAAGACTTCTTTGAATGCTGGATAATGATTTCTCCCCCTTTTGACAAAATGTTGTTTTCACAAAGCAATTCAAAAAACTTCATAAACGGGCTTTCAGAATATGGAGGGTCGAGAAAAATAAAATCAAATTTAAGATTGTAAAGGTAAATTTTCTTTATGCTCTTTAACGCGGAAACCGCAAGAATTTGATAACCTGAATTAATTCCGAGAAGTTTCAGGTTTTCCTTTATTATAGATGAAGTCTTGAAGTTTTCTTCAACAAACATTGAAAATGCGGCTCCCCTGCTCAACGCCTCTATCCCGACACATCCAAATCCTGCGTATAAGTCCAAAAAGTAAGAACCTTTAACCCTTTCTCCTAAAATATCAAAAAGCGCTTCCCTGACTATTGAAGGAGTGGGCCTTGTTTTAAGACCTTCACTGCTTTTCAATTTCCTACCCTTATAAATTCCTCCGATTACT
>JAAZNT010000350.1 GCA_012798145.1 Thermoanaerobaculaceae bacterium
ACCTAAAAACTCCGTTTGGTGAGCCTTCCGATGCATTAATCATAGGAGAAATAGGCAAAAAGAGCGCGGTTTTCCTTGCCCGCCACGGAAGGCACCACACTCTTCTGCCAACAGAAATTAACTTCAAAGCAAACATTTACGCAATGAAATTACTTGGTGTTAAGGCGATAATCTCCGCCTCGGCTGTCGGAAGCCTTAAAGAAGAAATTCACCCGGGGGAAATGGTCGTTCCGGATCAAATTTTTGACAGAACAAGACACAGGGAAGACACCTTTTTTGGGCAAGGAATAGTCGCTCACATCAGTTTTGCCAAACCTTTTTGCCACACTTTAAGGGAAAAATTACTAAAATCTTTAATCAAACATTCAATACCTTTCCACCAGAATGGAACATATCTTTGTATGGAGGGGCCACAATTTTCAACAAGAGCTGAGAGCAATCTTTACAAAGCGTGGGGCATGAGCGTTATCGGTATGACAAATCTTCATGAGGCAAAACTTGCAAGAGAAGCAGAAATTTGCTATGCAACTCTTGCCCTTGTTACAGATTACGATTGCTGGCATCCCGTTGAAGAAGAAGTCAAAATTGAAAAGGTGCTCGAAATTATGAAAAAAAACACAGAAAACGCCCAGAAAGTGATTTCAGATATAATTAGCGAGGACCACATTGATAGTTGCGAATGTTCAACAGCGCTTAGAAATGCAATTGTAACGCCCCGTTCACATTGGCCTGAAGAAACATATCAAAAGTTAAAACCTTTGCTTTTAAGATGGGAAAAATTTAATGGAAAATAAAATTCTTATTGTTGGAACAGCAGCTTATGATTCAATTGAAACACCCTTAGGGAAAAGGGAGAAAGTTCTCGGCGGGTCAGGAGTTTATGCATCTCTTTCGTCCCGCTTTTTTGTAAAGCCAATCCTTTTTTCAACGGTTGGAGAAGATTTTGACCACAATTATGAAGAACTTCTCAAGAAGCACTCGGTAGAAATAGAACATATTAAAAAATTGAAAGGAGAAAAAACTTTTTACTGGAGGGGAAGCTACCTCAAAGATTTGAACAATGCCGAAACTTTAAAAACAGAACTCAATGTTCTTGAAAAGTTTGAAACAGCCATTCCGGAAGAGTTGACAGATATTCCATATCTTTTTCTCGCAAATATAGACCCCCAACTGCAGGCAAAAATAGTTTCACAGATGAAAAACCTTGAATTTTGCGGATTGGACACAATGAATTTTTGGATAAACAGCAAAAGGGATGAAATTTACTCTCTTTTTAGGCAAATTTCAATAATGTTCCTAAACGATGCAGAAGTTAAATCGTTGTCAGATGAGACTAACATATTTATGGCTGCAGATAAACTTCTTTCAAAAGGGTTAAAAAATCTCGTCGTAAAAAGAGGTGAATTCGGCTCAGTTCTTTTTTCTAAAGAAAGGATGTTCATTTGTCCAGCATTTCCCTTGAAAAAGGTTGTAGATCCAACAGGTGCTGGAGACACTTTTGCCGGCGCTTTTATGGGATACATTGCCCAAACTCGCTCTTACGACTTTGAAAACCTAAAGGATGCTTTGATTTGGGGAACCGTCGCTTCCTCGTTCTGCGTTTCAGATTTTTCTGTTTCCGCAATGACTTCAATAACTCTTGAAAATTTAAAAAAGCGAAAAGATGAATTTAAAGGGTTTTTGTTGTAATATATAATTTGAGGAGAAAGAATATGAAAACTATTGAAGGAAAACTTTTGGCAAAAGGTTTCAGTTTTGGGATAGTTGTTAGCAGATTCAACGATTTTTTTTCAAAAAAACTGCTTGAAGGAGCGCTTGACGCTCTGAAAAGACACGGAGCAGACGAAGCTAAAATAAGCATCGTATGGGTTCCGGGAATTTTTGAACTGCCACTGGTCGCAAGAAAACTTGCGAAAACAAAGAAATACAATGCTGTAATTGCTCTGGGAGTCTTGATTCAGGGAGCAACACCCCATTTTGATTTTATTGCTTCAGAAACTGCAAAAGGAATTGCGCTTGCTTCCTTTGAAACAGATTGTCCTATCTCTTTTGGCGTCGTTACAGCAGAAACAATTGAACAAGCAGTTGAAAGATGCGGAAGCAAGTCAGGAAATAAAGGGTTCTTAGCCGCTCTGACAGCAATAGAAATGGCTAATCTCTACAAAGAACTGTAGTCTTTATGGGAATAAGAAGAGAAGGGCGCCAACTCGCCCTTAAATACATTTATCAGATTGACCTTGGCGTCAATTTTGAAGATAAAGCGCTGGCTCAGCTTGAACAGGAGAAATATTCAAAGAAAGTTAAGTCTTTCGCAAAAGAAAGACTTATAGGACTTTTTAACAACAGAGACGCCGTGGACGGAATAGCAAAAAAGCACTTGAAAAACTGGAAACTTGAAAGGTTGAACGAAACCGACAAATCAATCTTAAGACTTGCCATTTATGAAATGAAGTTTGATCCCAACATTCCCGAGAAGGTTGCTCTAAATGAGGCACTTGAATTGGCAAAAAAATTCGGAACAGAAGAATCAAGCAAGTTCTTAAACGGTGTCTTAGATGCTGTTATGCACGACAAATCCATCAAATCTCACAAGACTTAAAAATATTCTGATACTACTGCTTTTCTTAATCCCCTTGCACTTTTTGGGGGATCAAATTTATTCCACCACAGGAAGCGCAAGAGGTGAAGCTGAAGCAGTTTTTTTTCTTTCATCGGACAAAAATGATATTTTTTTTCCATCAATAAATATAAACGGATTTAGTCAGAGTGCTCAAAAAACAAAGAATGGAACATTTGTTGAAATAAAAATCACAGCCGATTCCCTCAGAATTGACAAAGAATGGAGGATGAATAAGGCAATTTTAAAAAAATTAAAAAAACTTGACCCCAAAAGAGCTGAATCACTTAACGCATTGCTCTCGAGAGCATATTATATTGATGAAGCGGCAATTTCAATATTTTATTTCATAAGAAACAATTGGAAATATGTTGAGAAAAATGATGCTGATTTAACCATTGATGAAATTTTGAATCTTAAGGAAGCTTCCTGCCTTTCTTTATGCAGAATATGCAAATTCTATTTTGATATTGTAGGAATTCAATCATCCATAGTGATTGGGATAAAATTTCCGACAGACGAAGAAACCTTTGTGCTTAAAGGCGGCGCACTTCATTCTTGGATCAAAATAAAGATAGATAAAGATAATGAAGTTTTTTGCGATCCTCTTTCATTCTTCGGTTTTGTTACACAGCGTTATATTTATCTTTTAGATTATGAAGATTTCAATAAGGACAAACTTCAAAGTTTTCATTTAGAAACAGTGAAACTTATTTCAAGCAGAGACAGAATTTTTTATAATCCAGAATCTGAAATCAAGCCACTCTTTTGGAAAAGAAGCGCTTATGAAAGTTCAGTTTATGGGGTGGTTGTTGGAAAGGTACTCAATGAGAAAGAGATTCCCGCCAAAGGGAGCGTTATTGTAAAAGGGTTTGGAAAAGATTTGAAAACCGATTTGTTTGAGGGGAATTTTTACTTTTTTGTGAGGGAAGAAGGCACTTACTCTATTTTCATAAATTTTGAAGACGGCAAAGTCGAAAAACTTGGCGATTTGGTCTTTTCAGGAAGCGCTGTCAAGAAAATTGTTTTTTATGTTAAGGAGAAAACTTCGCAATAATTAAAAAAAGTAGTAGAATAATGGTTTGGGATATTTATCCCAGGAGGATATATGGGTCTTGTCGGAAGTCTTGAAGACCTTTCTCTTCTTGACATTCTGCAAATAGTTAATGTTTCTAAGCGCACTGGCGTTCTTAAATTGAAACCCAGAGAAGAAACAGACTTTTACATTTATTTTTCAGGGGGGAAAATAACAGAAATTTTAGGCGGTTTTGACGAAACTTCCTTCATTGATGTATTTGAAAAGCAGGGGCTTATAGATTCAGAAGAAAAGCAGGAAGTTCTGCGTCTTTCGAAAGGTGAGCCGTCAAGAGCAATAGAAATAATGCTTGACTCAAATTATGTCAACGAGAAGCTTCTTCAACAAGCGCGCAGGCAGGAACTATCTAAGAGGTTAAAACATCTTATAAGAGAATGCAAAGAAGGAGAATTTGCATTTTTTCTTGAACAGGAGGGAGAAGTTTCTGGTGCTCCTCACAATTTTCTTCCTCTTTTAGAACCACTCCCCCCGCAAGCTCTTCTCACGCAGGGTTTTATAGAGGAAAGCTCCGAAAGAATTGCCCCTTCAAAGCCCATAACACCAAAAGAGAAAGAAGTAGAGCCCCAAAAAGAGAAAAAAGAAGAAATTTTACAACAACAGCATCAGGCGGAAGAGATAGAAGAACTTACTGAAAAAGATGTGGAGGTTGTCCATCCAGAGGAACCCCAAGAAAAAAATGAGGAAAAATCGGTCAAACCCGAATTGACACCTCCAATGCCGAGAATCCACCCGGCAAAAAGCTCTCTTACAATTATTCTTGCGGCTGAAGAGTCCATTTTTAAAAATATTCTTTGGCAGAAACTTGTTGACCACTTTTCTTATGTTGAAAGGGTTTCAACATTAGGTGATTACATAAAACTGACAAAGGCTCTTCTTGAGAAGAAAAGACCTGTTTTGGTCATCGCTGACCTTCTTATGCCTACTTCAGATGGGAAGGGATACACCGGAGGCCTTGAAATTCTTGATGAATCAAGGAAGCAATTCCCGGAAATTAAAGTGCTCCTCCTGTCAGACATAGCAGATTCGCTGATGGATGACATAGCCCTATCAAAAGGGGCAATATGTGTAGAAAGAAAGCCTGAACTTTCGAGACTTAAACTTGATGAGATTGAAAACGCAATAGAGGAATTCGCAGAAAGACTCTCTGAAAAAATTGACGAACTTCTTCCGCCGCCAGAAGAAGAACTTACAAGTTTCTTTAAGGATTTAGGAGCGGAACCCACACCGGCCGGATTAAGAGTTAGAGACCAACTCGGGCTCTTGAAAGGATTACTTGGAGAGCTTGCAAATCCTAAAGAATCCTCTGAAATCAGCTTGCTGGTTCTAAGACTTGCTTCAGAATATTTTGAGAGAGCAATCCTTCTTCTTGTCAAGAGAGACGAAATCATAGGACTTGGAGGCTTTGGCGTAACAGGCGACAAAGAGACAATGAGTCGCAAAGTGGCAAGACTGAAAGTTCCATTTAATGCATCAAAGGCGTGGAAGAAAGTTATTGAAGAAAAAGCCACAGTTGTGAGCAAAAGCGAAGAAGAAACATTTGCAGACGCTGATTTCTTCCATTCTATCGGTTCTGTGATTCCCAAAGAGTGCGTCAACATTCCTATGGTTAGCAGGGGCAGAGTAATAGCGATTCTTTATGCAGACAACGCAGTTTCCGGAGAACCCCTTCCCGACCTGTCGGCTATAGAAATCTTTATGATACAGGCAGGAATTGCAATGGAAAGGGCTTTGCTTGAAAGACAGCTTCTCTCTTTGAAAAAGGGGCTCAAAAGAGGAGACACAAAAGACGAATAAACGGAGGTTTTATGAAATTAAAAATTTTTTTAAGCACGGCATTAATTTTTGTTTTTTTATTTTTATTTCTGCCAAAAACAATGTCTTTTGAGCCATTTAATGAAGAAGAGAAAAATCTTTTTCGTTTTGATTTGAAGAAGAATTTTTATCAGTCTGACAAAGATTTTGAAAGCGATGTAAAAAAAGCCAAAGAAATAATAAAAAAAATTGAAGAACACAAGGAAAAAGTTGGAAGTTCTGCAAAAGAACTATACGAACTCTTTTCTTTGATAAGCGACTACACCGACATTTATTATAAGTTATACGCTTACGGAGAATTTAGAGAAGCAATAAACACAAAGGACAGAAAAGCTTATGAAACCTATCTGGAAGTTTCCTCTGAAGCCGATTCAAAAATTGCTTTTGTGAAGGTAGAACTTAAGAATCTGACAAGAGAAAAATTTCAAGAATATTTGAAAGAACTTCCCGAACTTGCAAAATATGAATTTGTTATCAACGACACATTAAGGAAATCGCCTTATTGGCTTTCGCAAGAGAAAGAAGAAATCCTTTCAAAACTTGCGCCCACAAGGTTTGAATGGCAGGGAGTTCTTTTCCAACTTATGTTTGACAGAACAAAATTTGAGGAAATTGAAGCTCAAGGGAAAAAATTTGATGTGGGCAGGGATTTTGAAGGTCTTTTAAGAAATCCCGAGAGACCCATTAGAGAAAAAGCGTTTAAAAGTTATTTCTCTACCCTTGGTTCAATTTCGGATGTTTGTGGTTTTGCCCTATACAACCTGATGAAATCTTTGAACGAAGAAGCGAATTTAAGAGGATTTTCTACATACTATGAAGAAACCCTTTTTGACAGTTATCTGACAAAAAGCGAAATGGAAAACATTTTTGGTCAAATTAAAGAAAATGCAAATATATACAAAGATTACCAAAAATATAAACTTGAAAACGCAAAGAAAAGAGAAAATCTTTCCTCTCCGCAAATATGGGATATTGAAATTCCACCAACAGACGCTGAAGAGCCAAGATTTACAGCGAGCGAAGCTACCGAAATAGTCAAAAAAGCGCTGTCATCTCTTGGTCCAAAATACTTAGAGGAGTTGTCAGCTCTTCTTGACCCCAAAAACGGACGGCTTGACATAGTTGGAGGACCAAACAGAAGACAGGGCGCTTTTTGCGAAGCAGGATTTGGCTTTTTTCAAGACAATTATCAAGGTTATTTATCCGACATCTCCACTCTCGCTCACGAAAGCGGGCATGCAATTCACCACCGTCTTGTGTTGTTGAACAGAAAAGGAGAAATGTTTTCGCAATGCCCTCCTTATCTAACCGAATCTTTCTCAATGCTTAACGAATACCTTTTAAGAGATTACCTTCTGAAAACTCTAAAAACCGAAAAAGAGAGAAAAGCAATAATTTACGATCAGCTTAACGAAGAAATGTATTTATGGGAACTTGCAAGAAGGGCTGAATTTGAAATGGCTTCCTACGACAAAGTTGCAAAAGGAGAAGTCAAAGACGCAGAAGGTTTTAACAATGTTTGCTTTGAAGTGGGAAAAAATTATGATATCTTTTTTGACACAAACCCCGAACTGAAACTTCTGTGGATGAGAAAGCATCATTACTGGACAGTTCCAGCGTATTATAAGAACTATGTTGTCGCTCAAATTCTTGCTATGAAATACTTTGAACTTTACAAAAAAGATCCTCAGGGGTTTGCGAAGAATTATGTTGCAATGGTTGAAGCGGGTATGGACAGAGAACCGCAGAAACTTCTCAAGGATTTTCTCGGAATAGACCTTAATGATAAAAACCTTTTGAAAAATACACTTCAAATGGTAAAAGAACATTTTGAAAAAATTAAAAAGATGTAAGGGGGAAACAATGGAACTTTCAGAAAGAGCGCTTACAATTCAAGCATCACCGATAAGGAGACTAACACCGCTTTTACTTGAAGCGAAAAAAAGAGGAATAGTGGTTCACCATCTAAACATAGGTCAACCAGATATAGAGACACCCAAGGTTTTCTGGGATGCGATAAAAAGCTATGATGAAAAAGTGCTCGCCTACGGGCTTTCAGACGGGTTACCGGAACTAAAAAGCGCTGTCGTTGACTATTTTGCAAGATACAATATAACATTAAGACAAAGCGATATTCAGGTTACTACAGCGGGAAGCGAAGCAATTCTTTACTCTATGTGCCTTGTCACAGACCCCGGCGACGAAATTATTGTTTTTGAACCGTTTTACACAAACTACAACGGCTTTGGCACAACTGCTGGAATAAAGGTCGTTCCGATTACGACAAAAGCAGAAGATGGCTTTGTGTTACCCGATGTTTCTGAAATAGAGAAAAAGATAACTTCAAAAACGAGGGCTTTTCTTGTTTGCTCTCCCAATAATCCTACAGGCCATATACTGACCCCTGATGAAATGGATAAAATTGCCTATTTGGCAAAAAAACACGACCTTTTCATTCTTTCAGACGAAGTTTACAGGGAATTCACCTATGAAGGAGAAAAGTCAACAAGTTTCCTTGAAATAAAGGGAATTGAAGACAGAGTAATAGTGGGAGACTCAATATCCAAAAGGTTTTCCGCCTGCGGTGCAAGAGTGGGATTTATAATAAGCAAA
>JAAZNT010000351.1 GCA_012798145.1 Thermoanaerobaculaceae bacterium
AGAGAATCTCTTTAAGCATCAAGGATGTTCTTCCTGATATATGGGAAGAGTTTTTTAACAAACACAGCCTTAATGAGGTTGTCAATGGAACGGTCACAAAAATAGTTGATTTCGGCGCTTTCGTTGACCTTGGCGACGGCGTTGAAGGGCTCGTCCACATTTCTGAACTTTCAGAAGAGCATATTGAAGATCCAGCGACTGTGCTTGAAGTGGGAAAAGTTTATCCTTTCAAACTTATCAAACTTGATAGAGAAGAAAAAAGGATCGGGCTTTCTTTGAAGGACATCACGCCCAAACAGCAGGAAGCAGAAGACAAAGGCTCATCAGGAGACGGAAGGTTGAGTCTTGGTGAGATTTTTGATCTTAGCCATTTTCAAAAGAAGGGGGAGGATGAATGACAAAGAGTGACATTGTTGAACTGCTTTCAAAAAACAGCTCTATACCAAAAAAACAGGCGGAGCTTATTGTCAATACAGTCTTTACTTCCATAACAGACGCCCTTGATGAAGGCGAAAAAGTTGAAATAAGAGGTTTCGGGACTTTCAAAGTCAAGGAAAGAAAGCCCCATAACGCCAGAAACCCCAAAACCGGCGCAAAAGTTTTTGTGGGAGAGAAGAAAATTCCCTATTTTAAGCCGGGAAAAGAACTGAAAGAATTCATCAATAGTTGAGGTTTTTTTGGAAATAACCTTTTCACCTTGGAGACTTGATTACATTAAATCTGACAAAAAGGAAGAGGGCTGCATCTTCTGCAAAGCGATGGAAGGTGCGCCCTCTTTTGACAATCTTGTCGTTCTGAAAGCCCCAAACTCCGCTCTAATTCTAAACAGGTTTCCTTACAACAATGGCCACCTATTAGCCGTTCCAAAGTCTCACAAAGATTCTCTCTACGCTCTTTCTTCAGAAGAAAGAAACGAACTGAATCAACTTCTGTGTTATGCTGAAAAAGCCATAAGATTAATATATCAGCCAAATGGAATAAACATTGGAATGAACTTAGGGGAAGCGGCTGGAGCAGGAATTGTTGATCACATACATTACCATATTCTTCCAAGATGGCGCGGAGACACAAATTTTGTAACAATCACAGGCAATTTAAGAGTAATACCCGAATCGCTTGAAGACACCTATAAGAAATTCAGAGATTTTTTTGAAAAAGATCCGCCATCTTTTTGATATTTAGGCAATGAAGGAATCTGAAACATTCCGCACCTTTGAAAATTTTTTTCCCATCAATACAAGATGATACGCTGCCTACTCGTAGGAGTCAGCCTTCCCTTTCTTCCCTATCAAAAAGTTGAAGATTACCTTTCCGAACTCTCATTTCTTGCGGAAACTTCCGGAGCAAAAGAAGTTGAAAGAATAATTCAAAAAAGAGATAAAATTGACGCCGCATATTTTATAGGAGAAGGGAAAGCAAAGGAAATTGCAGAAAAATGTTCAAAGGAGAAAATTTCTCTGGTCATTTTTGACGATGAACTATCTCCTTCGCAAGTAAAAAATCTTGAAAAAGTTATAGGGGTTAAAATCCTTGACAGAACGGGGCTTATTCTTGATATATTCGCTAAAAGGGCGAGGACAAGAGAAGCGCAGGCACAGGTAAGCCTCGCTCAGTATAATTATCTTCTTCCAAGATTGACAAGAGCTTGGGGGCATCTCTCAAGACAGGCGGGAGGAATCGGAACAAGAGGAGTTGGTGAAACACAGTTGGAAACCGACAGGAGAGTAATTAGAAAAAGAATACAGCGTCTTAATGAAGAGATTGAGAAGATTACACTGAGAAGAGATGTTCAATCAAGAAGAAGAGAAAACACCTTTATCTGCTCCCTTGTAGGATACACAAATGTGGGAAAGTCAACTTTAATGAATGTTTTGACCGGCTCAAAACTTTTTGCAGAAAACAGACTTTTTGCCACGCTTGACACAACTTTCAGGAAACTCAAAACCCGTGCTTTTTCTCAAGAGATCCTAATCGTTGACACAATCGGCTTTATAAGAAAGCTTCCCCATTCTCTTGTGGCATCCTTTAAATCAACTCTTTCTGAAATCTCCAATTCTGATTTGCTCATTTACATTATTGATGTCAGCCATCCCGATTATGAGGAGCAATTTTCAGTTGTAAAGGAATCAATTGCGGAGCTCGGCTGCTTTGAACTGCCATCTTTGGTGCTTCTAAACAAATGCGACATCGCGCCGGAAGGATTTGTCGAAAGGGCGTCAAGGATGTTTCCTGAATCTATTCCAGTTTCAGCAAAAACCCTTGACAATATTGACATTGTAAAAAAAACAATAATCAAAGAAGCAGAAAAATCTTTCAAAGGAAAATTGTTCAAAATACCTCTTGAGAAAATTGAAGATTATTTAAAACTTAAAGATAAGGTGACTATTCTTTCCGAAAAATATTTCAATGATTATTTAAAAGTTGAAGCAAGAGGAAGAACGGAAATTCTGTCACTAATTGAAGAACTCTCAAAAAAAACATAATCCCAGATTTGTCATTAAAAAGACTTTACCAAGCGATAAGAGATTGCTTAGGGAAAATGGAAGATAAGTGCACATAGGCGCTGGGGGGTAAGATGCAAGGAAGACGAGGGTGGGCAAACCG
>JAAZNT010000352.1 GCA_012798145.1 Thermoanaerobaculaceae bacterium
GAAATCAAGGTAGAAAGACTTGTCGTGGGAGAAGAGCACGGCTTTCCTTCCGGAACAGTTTTTGAGTTTGACCCGCCAAAAGTAATAGATTACAGAGCGGATGTTGAAGATATAGCAAAGTATCTTGACAAACTTGTTTTGGATGAGAATTTAAGAAAAAGCATGGGTGAAAAGGGGAGGAAAAGGGCTGTAGAAGTTTTTGATTACAGGGTTGTAGCAAGAAGATTTATTGACATACTGAAAAAAAGAGCGCTTATAGATGAATGAAAAGAAACTTGTTTTTGAAGCCAAAGAAGCGGCGATAGATGTTCTTTTAAGAAACTCAAAAGGTCCGATAAAAGGTCTTCCCAGAACTGCCGGCGACGGCTACAGGGAGCCATACACAAGGGATTTAATGTTATGCGCTTTGGGGATTTGCAGAACTGACAACGATGTTTTGTTGTCTGCTCTTGAAAGGACATTAAAAGTGCTTGCAAAAAACCAAAGTCCAAAAGGGCACATTCCATCTTTGGTTCACGATCCCTTAGACAGGGGAGCGTCTGACACAACGCCCCTGTTTCTTCTCGCTTTGAGCGAATTCAGAAAAAAAACAAAAGAAAAAAATTTTCTTAAAGAAGCTGAAGAAAAAGCGCTTATCTGGCTTTCATACCAAAGCCCGGACGACAATGTTTTGATAGGGCAGTTGCCAACTTCTGATTGGAGAGACGAAGAGTGGGTTTTGGGTTATGGGCTTTATGTCAATGCTATTTATTACGAGGTCCTCAAAAGATACAAAAAGATAAAAGAGGCAAAGACTCTAAAATCTCTTGTAGGAAGGTTTGAAATTGTTGGCGGAGTAAAACACCGTCATGTTCACGAAGGATTCACAATTAAGCATAAACCCTATTTTGCTCAATGGGCATACAAAGTAATGGCATCAGAAAGGTTTGACCTTTTGGGCAATTCGCTTGCAATTATTTTTGGACTTTCATCTATATCGCGTTCAAAAAAAATTGTCAGATGGGTCGAAGAAGAATGCAAAAACCTTAGATTGAAAGGTGAGTTAAAAGGAGAACTTCCGCCTGTTCTTTTTCCTTATATTAAACCAGAAGACCCAGATTGGCAAATAAGGTATGAGATTTTCAACATGCCCGGATGTTATCACAATGGAGGAATCTGGCCCTTTGTTGAGGGCTTTTACATATCTGCTATAGCAAAAAGCGGCAACAGAGAGCTTGCAAAAGAGAAAATTGTTCACCTTGCCAAACTGAATAAAATTTCAAGAAACCCCAAGTATGAGTGGGGATTTACTGAATGGTTCAGAGCGCAGGATTTATCGCCTCAGGGCGCTTCGCATCAGAGTTGGTCTGCGGCAATGTATATTTATGCTTTAAGTTGCATTGGGGAAAAAGATTTATGGTGAGTCTCCGGGGACTCGCCTACAAGTAAATCGCCTGACTGCGATTTCTCGCAGGCCGCCCCTCACGGCGCTCGCCTTTGCTTCGCAAAACTCGCGCATCGCTGCGGTCTTCTCGTCCCCACGCAAGCAAATCAATTTGCTTGCTGGCGCCTTCGAAGCAAGTGTTAGTTTTAAAGCGGGAATGAATTTGGTGAGTCGCCGGGGACTCGCCTACAAGTAAATCGCCTGACTGCGATTTCTCGCAGGCCGCCCCTCGCGGCGCTCGCCTTTGCTCCGCAAAACTCGCGCATCGCTGCGGTCTTCTCGTCCCCACGCAAGCAAATCAATTTGCTTGCTGGCGCCTTCGAAGCAAGTGTTAGTTTTAAAGCGGGAGCGAATTTGGTGAGTCGCCGGGGACTCGAACCCCGAACCAGCGGATTAAGAGTCCGCTGCTCTACCAGTTGAGCTAGCGACCCAGACCCACTATATTATCTACATAATTGCTTTGTTTGTCAATAAATTTAGCAAAAGATGGGCTAATTGAATATTAGATCAAGTTAAATTTCAGGAATAATCCAAATTTTTTTAACGATTAAGTTTTTACTTATGCCATTTAAAAAGGAATCATAAATCAAAGCAATTTAATTGTGAAAATATTAACTTGACAAAAGCGAGGAAATTTTTTAACATTAAAAAGAGAGGGAATGCATTATGAGTAAAGAGAAAAAAGATTTCAATCTTTTAGCGGTTGGTTTTGTGGTTCTTTTATTTTCTTTTTTTGTGCAAGGGAGTTTGTTGGCAGAAGAAGAGAAATGTGGCTTCCCTTCCCATCCTTCTATTTTGGA
>JAAZNT010000353.1 GCA_012798145.1 Thermoanaerobaculaceae bacterium
CTCTCTTCATTTCTCAAAAAAATTGAAGTTTTGACTTCAAAAAATGTTGAAAAAATCAATACTGACACGAAAAAAATCAAATCAATTGAGGCGGAAAATGAAGAAATAGAGGCGGAAATATTTGTCTTTGCCGCAGGTGCTTCATCTGAGAAGATAGCCAAAATGGCGGGTTTGAGCCATATAGTACTTGAAGCGAGAAGGCGTCATCTTTTAATTTCGGAAGAGATTGAAAACCTGAAGGAAAATATGCCTTACTACTGGAGTCTTGACCCTCAACTATATTTTAGAAGCGAATCAAAAGGGCTTTTGCTCTCTCCCTGCGATATAACGGCGGTTGAACCGGAGAAACTTCAGCCGACAGCAAAATGTCAGAATTGGCTCAAAGAGCGGCTTCAAATCGCTGCTCCGAAAATGGCGAATTTAAGATATCAAAATTTTTGGGCAGAATTGAGAACTTTCACTTTTGACAACAATTTCTTAATTGGATTTGACCCTTATTTAAAAAACCTTTTCTGGGTTTCCGCCCTTCAGGGATACGGAATAACCTGCTCAGCAGGAGTGGGGGAAAGCGCTTCTGATATGATTTGCGGAAAAAAACCAGATATTGACCTGAATCCTCATTCTCCGTCAAGGTTTAAATAGTTGATTTTTCACAAAAAATAATTCTATAATCAAATTGTCGGAGGTGAAATATGAACTATAAAAAGATTTTGGTCGGAGGAATCGTTGCTGGATTTATTATCAATATTATTGATTTTCTTGTAATGATTCTTTTTACGGGGAAATTGTATGAAAAACTTCAGGCAAAAGGGCTTATTTTGCAGTCGCCGAGACTTCCATTTGAGTATTTGTGGATTTTTGGAATGTTTGTTATGGGGTTTCTCCTTGCTTGGTTTTACGCTGTCGCAAGACCAAGATTGGGGCAAGGACCGATGACAGCCCTTTTAGTAAGTTTTGTTCTTGCATTGATGGTTCATGTTCCCTACAATTTCGCGGAAGCGTCTTGGGCAGTGACGGGAAGACTTATTCCTTTGATTACTATGATTTCGGGAATTGTTGAATTCGTGATAGCGGGATATGTCGCCGCTTGGATTTATAAAGAGAAGGAATAAGAAAACTTAACATTGCGTTTTTCGTATAATAAATTTGAAGTTTATTTTGAAAGGAGATAGTAATGAACAAAATTTTTGTGCTGTTTGCCCTGTTTTCAATCCTCACCATCCAACTACTAAGCCAGAACATCACAAGGGAGAACGCCCCTGACAAGTACAAGTGGGATTTAAGTCAGATTTACAAAGACAAAGCCCAATGGAAACAAGCAAAAGAGGGTATTGCAAAAAATATCCCGGTTCTTGCCTCATACAAAGGACATCTTGGAGATTCCGCCCAGAAGTTTTATGAAGCGCTGAGACTTTTTGCGGACACCGACAAAGAATTGAGCAGACTTCTCTCTTACGCCAGCATGCTTTTTGACGAGAACACAAAGATCGCCGAAAATCAGGAACTTTTGCAGGAAGGCGAAACTCTGGCTACAGAATATGTCACGGCGATATCCTACATAAGACCCGAAATTCTTTCCCTTGACAAAGAAAAAATTGACGGCTTCTTCAAAGAAGAGCCGAAGCTTGCTGAATTCAAAATGTTTGTTGACAACATTATTAGACTCAAAGCCCATACTCTTTCTCAAGTGGAAGAGCGCATTATGGCAAAAACTTTCGGTGATATGGGAGGAGCGGCTGAATCCATCTACAGTATTTTTGTTGACGGCGAAATGCCCTTCCCCGAAATCACCCTCTCAACAGGAGAAAAAGTTCAACTTTCAAACGCCGCTTACACTCAATACAGAACATCGCCTGTAAGGGAAGACAGAGACCTCGTTTTTAAAGAGTTCTGGGGGGCATATTCAAAATTCAACCTTACATTTGGAACTTCACTCTATTCCCACCTCAAAATGCATGTTTGTTCTAAGGATTTAAGAAAATATGATTCCTGCCTTGAAGCTTCTCTTTCTTCAAACAACATTCCAACAGCGGTTTACAAACAGTTGATTTCAGATGTTCACGACAATCTTGGAACTCTCCACAGATATCTTAAATTAAGACAGAAAATGATGGGTGTTGAAAAATTGAGATATGAAGACCTTTACGCCTCCATCATTCCCGATGTGGACCTCAAATACAGCGCAGACGACGCTATAAAAATTGTCACTGAATGCGTTAAACCACTCGGACCCGATTATGTCAACACAATGAAATTCGGCTTTGAAAACAGATGGGTTGATTTCTATCCGGGACCGGGAAAGAGATCCGGCGCTTACAGCAACGGCTCTGTTTACGATGTCCATCCCTATCAACTTCTTAACTTCAACGGCACCTACGAGGATGTTTCAACTCTCGCCCACGAATTTGGACATTCAATGCACAGTTATCTTTCAAACAAAAATCAGCCCTACATAAACTCCGACTATTCAATTTTTGTCGCAGAAGTCGCTTCCACGCTCAACGAAAATCTTCTTTTGGATTATATGCTTAAAAACACGAAAGACGACAATGTGAAACTTTTCCTTTTGGGAAGCGCTCTTGACGATTTAAGGCAGACTCTTTTCAGGCAGACTCTTTTTGCTGAATTTGAACTCAAAATTCACGAACTTGCCGAAAAGGGAGAACCACTATCAGGTGAAACTTTCAGCAAAATCTATCTTGACCTTTTAAAAACATATTACGGACACGACAAAGGGATATGCGAGATAAATGACCTTTATGCAAACGAATGGTCATACATACACCATTTCTATTACAACTTCTATGTTTATCAATACGCAACTTCAAAAGTCGCCTCTTCGTATCTTTCAAAGAAAATTCTTGAAGAAGCGGCTATGAAAAAGCCCGTAACAAAAACGAGAGACGCCTACATCAAAATGCTCTCATCGGGCTCTTCAAAGTATCCTATTGACCTTCTTAAAGACGCAGGAGTTGATATGACAACATCCGCTCCTTTCAAGGCGGCGATGGAAGAGATGAACAAAATTATGGATCAAATAGAAGCGATTCTGGCAAAACAACAGAAGAAATAACGCTTTTTAACGGATGATTGAAAGGGGGCGGAAATTCCGCCCCTTTTTTTATATAATATCTTCTGGGAGAAGGATTATGAAGAAAAAAGCGCTTGTTTTAATACACGGCTTTCCCTTTGACTCTTCAATGTGGGATGAACAGAAAGCGTTTCTAAAAAATTTCTGCGATGTCCACGCTCCCGACCTGCCCGGCTTTGGAGAAAGCAAGATAAGCGCCTGTTCGTCAATTGAAGATTTTGCAAAATTTATAAAACAGTATGTAGAAGAAGAGAAACTTGGCAGAGTAATTCTTTGCGGTTTTTCAATGGGAGGATACATCGCCTTTGCTTTTTATGAAATGTTTCCTCAATTTGTTGAAGCGCTAATATTTGCAGACACAAGAGCGAAAGACGACTCTCCCGAAGGGAAAAAAGGCAGAGATTTGGCGATAAGAAAAGCAGAAATTTACGGAACAGATTTCTTTTTTGAAAATATGCCAGAAAAATTGTTAAGCAAAGAAAATTTAGAAAACGATTTGATTCTATCAAAAGTAAAATCTATAATATCAAAGCAGAAAAAGGAATCAATCATAAACGCCCTTATCGCTATGAGGGAGAGGAAAGACCGCTCTTTTCTTCTTCAAAAAATAGATATTCCTTCACTGTTCATCTGCGGAGAAAAGGATATTCTCTCCACTCCGGAAGAAATGAGAGAGATGAGCGAAGCAGTCAAAAATTCGCGTTTTGAAATTGTCAAAGATGCGGGACACCTTTCAAACATTGAAAATTCGTCGCAGTTCAATACAATACTATTAGATTTTTTGAAATAGAAAGAGGTGAAAAATGAAAAAATTGTTTGCGTTTCTTTTGGTGTTTTTCCTGTTTTCAGCGGTAATTTTTACAGCGGAAGAAGGCTTCAAACTTCCTGCTCCCCAGAAAGACATCGCCCTTTCAAAACTTCTTGAAGGAAGAGAATCAGTCAGGCAGTTCGCAGAGAAAAATCTATCCCTTCAGGAACTTTCAACAATTCTATGGGCGGGGCAGGGGATGAAATCGTCTTCAAAAAAGAGAACTACTCCAAGCGCCGGCGCTCTCTATCCAATTGAACTATTCGTTATGACGGGTAATATCTCCGATTTGAAAGCGGGGATATACCATTACGACACCCCCTCTCACACGCTTAAACTTCAGGTTGCCGGAGACAAAAGGAAGGAACTTCTGGAAAAAGGCGCTATAAGGCAGGGCTGGGTCGCGACAGCACCCGCCATTGTCCTTATAACATACATAAAATCAAGAACAGAAGGCAAATACAAAGAGCGGAGCATAAGTTACATCGCTGTTGAAGGCGGGGCTGTTATGCAAAATGTGTATCTTATGGCTCAATCCCTCGGACTTGGAACCTGCGCCGTCGGAGCTTTTGACGATGCGAAAGTCAAAGCAGTTTTCAATCTGAAAGAAGAAGAGCCGATACTCCTAATGCCCGTCGGACATATAAAATAAAGCCCCCTCGCCTTTCAGGAGAGGGCATGGGTGAGGTTTCCGCTAAAAAATGTCATCGTATATTAACTTTCTTGTGGAAATTTTGTTTTTGGAACTGTTACAATGGAAAAGTGAAGATGGC
>JAAZNT010000354.1 GCA_012798145.1 Thermoanaerobaculaceae bacterium
ACATAAATTTTTTCAAGGACATTTTCAGCAAAAAGAACTTGCAAAATAACATAAGCGTCCCCGCAAAGGGGGATTACATTGTTTATTCTGCTGTTTCTCAATTTATCAACAATTTTTTTCAAACCTTCACCATATTTTTCAATTCCGAAAAAGAGCGTCTCTTTCTCCTTTTCCGCTGTTGCAAGGAGAAACTCTCCAAACCCAAAGCCGACTTCAAGAGCAATTTTCTCGTATTCTCCAAATCTTTTAAAGTCAAGCGGAAGTTCTTCTTCCTTCCACCAGTCGCCTATTTCAAAACGGGAAATTGTTTCAAAAAAAACAGCCATTTAAACTTGGATTCTTCTTCCTATGCAGTCGTATTTAAATCCCAGTTCTATTGCATGATTTGGGTCAAGAAGATTCCTCAAATCAACAATTATTGGAGATTTCATAACTTTTTTTATTTCTCCCAAATCAAGTGTTTTGAATTCGTTCCATTCTGTCGCTATCACAAGCGCATCGCTATCTTCTGCGCACTCTTTGGCTGAATTGCATATTTGTAGAGATTCAATCTCCTTGAGGGCATTGGCGGAAGCTTCTGGATCGTATGCCTTGACCTTGAACCCTTTATCCAAAAGTTTTTGCGCTATTTTTAAAGAAGGCGATTCTCGCACATCGTCTGTTCCACCCTTAAAAGCAAGCCCCAAAAGCGCTATTGCTTTTTCCTCTTTTTTTTCATCAATGTTTTTCAGTATTTTTTCAACTGAATAATCAACCTGTTCTTCATTTGCAACAACTGCGGATTCAATAATCTTTAATCTGCAACCATATTCTTTTGCTGTTGAAAGAATCGCTTTTGTATCCTTTGGAAAGCAAGAACCGCCATAACCCGGACCCGGAAGAAGAAATGCTCGTCCAATTCTTTTATCCATACCCATTCCTTCAGCAATTTTTGAAATATCTGCCCCACATTTTTCAGCAAGCCTTGCCATCTCATTTATAAAAGATATCTTTACAGATAGAAATGCATTTGAAGCATATTTGATCAATTCAGCAGATGTTCTATCTGTGACTAAAATCGGAGCATTCGCTTTTCTCATAGGTTCATACAAATCAAGAAGAACTTTAAGTCCTTTGGGGTCATCGCATCCTATAACTATTCTGTCAGGATTCATAAAATCAGAAACAGCACATCCTTCCCGCAAGAACTCCGGATTTGATGCAACCGCAAATGTCCCTTTTGAATGGTTCTTCATTAAATAATCTTCTATTTTTTTTCCCGTTCCAACCGGGACTGTGCTTTTGGTCACTAACACCTGATATGATTTATGGTTCCTTGAAAAAGTTTCTACCGCCGAAAAAACATATTTCATTTCTGCTGAACCGTCATCTTTGGGAGGAGTGCCAACTGCCAGAAAAACAACATCAGCTTCAGAAATTGATTTCTCCCCTTTTACTTCAAAAAACAGCCTTCCTGCTTTTTGGTTTTTTTCAACTATCTCTTTAAGCCCCGGCTCGTAAATCGGAATTTCGCCTCTTTTGAGAAGCGCTATTTTTTCCGCATCAATATCGACGCAGGTTACACTAAGCCCAAAATCTGAAAGGCACGCTCCTGTAACAAGACCAACATAGCCCGT
>JAAZNT010000355.1 GCA_012798145.1 Thermoanaerobaculaceae bacterium
CAGTCAAAGTTGGAGGGGGAAATAATCACAGAATGGGGCTTTCAGATGGAATTCTGATCAAAGACAACCATATTCAAGCAGTTGGGAGCGTCTCTGAAGCGGTGAAAAGGGCAAGAAGAAATTGTCCTATGAAAAAAATAGAAGTTGAAGTTAAAAATGTCAGTGAATTTATTGAAGCGGTTAAAGAGAAAGCAGATATCATACTTCTTGATAATTTTGCGCCGGAAGATTTGAAAAAAATTCTTAAGTTGAAGCCGAAAGGGATCCTAACTGAAGTAAGCGGAGGAGTGACACTTGACAACCTGCCGTTTTTGTCTAAAATAGGCGTTGATTTTGTTTCAATGGGAGCGCTTACACACACAGTGAAGGCAGTTGATATTTCTTTTGAAATAGAGAAACAATGAAATCAAGACTATTTCCTAAAGGATTTCCCTCTTTATTAAAAAGATATAAATCCATTTCATCAACAAACGATGTTGCCCTTGATTATCTTGCGGAGAAGGGGAAAGAGAGTAACGGAGCGGTTTTCATCGCAGAATATCAGGAAAAAGGAAGGGGAAGACTTGGAAGGAGTTGGTTTGCAAATGCGAACCAAAACCTTCTTATGAGTTTTATCTTCGTTCCGCCGGAAGATTTTAGATGGAATTTTCTTCCCCTCGCAGTCGGTCTTTCCTGCATTAAAGCGATTGAAAAACATAGTAAAGTGAATGCGAGAATTAAATGGCCCAACGATATAATTTATGAAAGCAAAAAAATGGGAGGCATTCTCACAGAATCTAAAATGATGGGAAGCGCTTTGCTTGGAATTGTTGCTGGAGTAGGAGTAAATGTTAAAGGTGTAAGGGATAATTTCCCTGAAGACCTTTTTAGAATAGCAACGACGATGGAAGAAGCTTCAAAGCAAATGTGCAGCGTTGAAGAATTTACAGATATTCTTCTGAAAGAAATCCCAGACGCTCTTGAATCTCTTTTGGCAGACAGCACTTCTTTTGTTAAAGAAGTTGAAGGATTATTGGTTCATAAAAAGGGGGATGAAATTGAAATCTCCTCTGGAGAAAACTGCATTCTTGGGAACTATGAAGGATTGAGCGAAAACGGAGAAATTATTTTATCTACAAAAAAAGGCTTAAAAGCTTTCAATTGCGGAGAGATTGTAAGAGCGAGGAAAATAAAATGATTTTGGCGCTTGATGTCGGGAACACCGAAACAACCTTAGGGCTTTTTGAAAGCGAAATATTAAGCAGAAGATGGAGCATCTCAACATCTTTAAAAAGAACATCAGACGAATGGGCTGTGTTAATAAAGATGCTTTTTGAGGGCGAAAAATATTCTGTTTCTGAACTTTCTGGGATCGCCGTTTCATCGGTTGTTCCTCCGGTTGACTTCAACATCAAAAACGCGTTTTTAAAGCATTTTGATCTGGATCCCCTTTTTGTCGGACCGGGGATAAAAACGGGAGTCAACATACTTTATGAAAATCCCCTTGAGGTTGGCGCGGACAGAGTGGTCAACGCCGCCGCCGCAATAAAGTTGTATCAACTCCCCTGCATTGTTATTGATTTTGGGACAGCAACCACATTTGATTTTATTGATAAAGGCGGCAATTATTTTGGAGGGCTAATATGCCCCGGCCTTAACATTTCTGCGGAAGCGCTCTTTACAAGAACAGCGAAGCTTCCCAAAGTTGAAATAGGGAAACCAAAAAGAGTAATAGGAAGAACTACAATTTCTTCAATTCAATCGGGTCTTTTTTACGGCTATATATCTATGGTTGAGGGAGTTGTTAAAAGAATCAAAGGAGAGGTTGGAGAAGTTTCAACAATCATCGGAACCGGCGGGATCAGTTCTCTATTGGCTCCCGAATGTCCCTTCATTGACGATGTTGATGAAGACCTCACTTTGAAAGGATTGAAAATTATTTATGACAAGAACAGAGAGAGAAACTGAAACTCTAAGAATACTTGTTTTATGCATAGGAAATCTTTGCAGAAGCCCATTTGCAGAAAGACTTCTTAGGGAAAAAATTCCAAAAGATAAATTGAAAGTGGAAGTATATTCAAGAGGAACTATGGCTGAAAGAGGCGCTTCGCCTTCTTTAGATGCAATTGAGGCGGCAAAGAAGTGGGGAATTGACCTTTCTGACCATCGCTCGCACCCTCTTGATCTTTGCGACATAAACACATCTGACATAATATTAACTATGGACAGTGTCACCGCCGAAACTTTGAATGATCTTTATGAATTGAATGATTCGGCAGTTCCCCTCGGCAGGTTTTATCCCGATTCAATTATAGTAGACATTGAAGACCCTTATGGGAAAGGGCTTGACGCCTATTTAAGATGTTATGAAACAATCGCAAAATGCGTTGAGGGCTTTGTAAGTTTTTATGCAGAATGAAAGAAAAACCTTTTATTGATATTTTTGAATATTTCAGAGGAATTGAAGACGCTTTTTGTTCTGAAAGGAACGCTCCTCTTCTTCTTTCTCCTCTTGATTACGAAAAAGTTGTTGAATGGCACAGCGCAAAAATACCGCTTGATGTTGTAAAAAGAGGAATCAAGAAATATTTTGAAAAACTTTCCAAAAGAAAAACTCCACTGAGAAAAGCGATATGCCTCTCATTTGCAGAGGAGTCAATACTAAAAACATTGGAAGAGTACAGGCAGGCGATGGTTGGTGGAGATGAGAGCGGTAATTACGCTCCTTCCGACGAGAAGAAAAGAAAAAGCGATTTTATTTCAGCAATAAAAAAATCCTTTGCTGATGCGATCGCTGCAAAGGAGAAATTTCCGCAATTTGAAAAAACAATGACTTTTATGTCAACCGTCATAAGCATACTTGAAAATTTTGAGATGGATGAAAAAATTACACTTGCCGATATTGAATCAAAAATATCTCCGCTTGACGCTGAACTTGGCAGACTTCTTGTTTCCGAATCGCCAACAGAACTCAAAGAAAAGTGGAAAAAAGAGGGAAGGAGCTTGATAGAAAAATCAAAGGTTTCTCAAAACAAAGAAATTGTTGAGGCGATAGAGAAAAAAATTCTCATCAATAAAGCGTTTGAATATCTTTCAATCCCGCGCCTTTCAATATTATATTTCAATGAGTAGAAAATTTTATTATCAAATTCAAATTCAATCCAAGAAACAGATATCGGAAGATTTTTTTTCTTTTCTTAACGAATTTTCGCCTCTCGGAATATGGGTCGAAAATGAAAACAAAGTGAATGTCTATTTTTTGACCGATCCAAAAGAAATAGTGGAAAAGATAAAGAATAAAGAAAGGTCATTTAACATATCCTGCAAAAAATTTGAAGATAAAAATTGGGTCGTGGAATATCAGAAAAATCTAAAGCCAATCAAAGTTGGGAAAAAGTTTGTCATTGTCCATTTTTCGGAAAAAGAAAATGTTAAAGATATTGACTTCAAGAAAAAAGAGATTTTGAAACTTGTTCCCGGACTTGCATTTGGGACAGGAGAACATTTTACAACCGCTTCTTGTATTGAGGTTCTTGAAACTCTAAAACCTTTTCCTGTTTCGGTTCTTGACATTGGAACAGGGACAGGAATACTTTCAATTGTCTCGTCAAAACTCGGTGCAAAGGATGTCTTCTGTTTTGACAACGATCTTGACGCATGCAAAGTAGCCAAAGAAACAATTGAACTGAACAGCGAAAAAATTTTTCTTGCCTGTTCAACTACAGACGCCTTCAGAAAAAAGTATGACCTTGTTATTGCCAACATACTCTTTGAAACGATAGTTGAAATTTCCGGGCAAATTGTTAAACTTTCTTCCAAAAGAGGCAAGCTTCTTTTAAGTGGAATTAGAAGTGAAAAAGAAAGAGATGTGATACAACTCTTTGGAAGAAAAGGATTTTCTCTTTCGAAGGCGCTAAGAGATGAAAATTGGAGCACATTGTTATTTGCAAGAAAAACAAAGGGATAATCAAAACAGCATTGTAATATATGATAGTTTTAAATTCGCACAAAACATAGGCAAAACGCCAAACATCTTTGACTATCATTGACTTTTTGAAATATTCCACAGATTTTTCCACAGACTTTTCCACACTCTTGGTGGAAATCTCATCAACCGAAATATAATACTGGCAATGGTTTTAAGAGTGAAACAAAAAAGAATTCCACAAAAAACCTAATACAATGGTTTAGGTTTTTTTCGTAAGTTGACTAATTGATTTTTCTACCTACATAAAAATCAAGGAGATGCAAAAAGTGAACTACATTTCCATAACCAATAATGGCAAAAAGAGAAAATTTAAATTTTTTCAGCAAAACTTTTTGCCTAACTCTTTTCAATAGTGGAATTTTTAATGAACTATTTAACAGCGTTTGAAATATCTGTTAAAATAGTGTTTGGTTAGAATATGATTAAAGACATTCGTCTTCACGGAAGACATTCCAAAGAGGTAGAATTTTTTGCTAATCTTGCGGGGGAGAAACCTCTTTCTTCCCATTTTTACGAAATAGAAAAAGACAAAGACCAAAACAAAATATCATTCTTTCTCGCGGGCAACTACATAACTCTCACTAACGACAAAATTCTTTTCAGCGGAACTGGTGGAATAATATCTGAATATATGTTTGGATCGCCACTGCCTTTAAACGATTTAACACACAAGGAGATCCAGAACCGTCTTCTTCTTTTTGGAACTCGTCAGGGAGAATCAGGGCTTGAATTTTCATCAAACCTTCGCGGCGAAATAACTTATAAAGAATTGTTTTTGGAAGGCAACGCAATATCAAACACTTTCTTCCTGATAAAAGTAAACTGGCCCTATTCATTAAGAAGAACTCAGGAAGTTGTTCTCAAAATTCTTGGAAAACTTCTAAAAAGAACTCCCTATGTGGGAGAAGAAAACGATGATGCTTTATCTGAAAGCATTCTGAAAGAACTGTCAGACCCTGATGCGCTTCTTCTTTTAATACGGCTTAAGCATAGGACCAATAGTCAGTTTTATAAATTTGTCCAAAGACATTACTCCAAAAAGAAGTTGTGGAATGATGAAGACGAAAAATTTGTGATGAAGTTTGCTGACGAAATCAATGTTGAAGAATATCAAAGAAGAAGGATAGTGATTGATATTCTTTACAAATCTCAGGAGAATAGAGCGATAGTTGACGAATACAAAGACATCCTCGCTTTTGCTTCAAGCGCTCCTCTCGACTCAAATAAGATAGCGAGACTAAACTCTTTAAGAAACCTTGCAATGAGACACAATCTTCCCCTTGCGCTTTTTGACACCCTTGACAACCTCATACCTAAAGCCAAAGACCTTCTTTATAAGGAAAAGGAAAGCAAAAGTCTCAAAGAAATGCGATCTATTCTTGAAGGGCTTTTCCTATCAAGCGCAAGGCCAAGAGATGTAATTGGAAAAGAGGAATTAAGTAAACTTCTAAAAATAAAACACGAGGCTCATATAAACAGAGACAATGGATTTGAACACATTTTATTGGACACGGGAAGAATCCTTGACGAAAAAGCGGCAGAGACAGAAGATTTTGAGGCGTTTGAACTTTTCACCGAGATAGTAACTTATTTTGACAGACTTGACAACGCAATGAATGTCATTAATCATCTTGCTTTTCTTGAAGAAGCGGAAATAAGTGAAGATAAAATAAGGTCTCTTCTTGGAAACAAAAAACTTCTTGACGAGATTGACCCCAAAATATTCAACGAACTTGTAATTGAGCCGATTTTCCAGAATTCCTACTCTTTGAGATTTGGGAAAAAGAAGGTTGAACTACTTGTAAATGCAATAAGCAAAATAGAGAAAAATGAAATGAATATTTCCCAAGCTGCTTTTCAAATTAATGCCATAGCCAATGCTGAAAGGGCTCACAATTTTATGCTTGAAAAGATAAAAGAAATTTTCAGCCGTTTCTATTTTGATTTAAGCAAGCAATCCCATATAAGCATCCTAAAAAAAGAGGTTTACGGGCTTGTAAAAAAGAATTTTGGAGAAGAGTATAGATCTCCAGAAGGCGCCTTTGAATCTGCGTTAGAGCAATTTATCAGCGAAAATGAATATCTAACATCTGTTTTCCCAAGAATAATTGCAGAGCATAATGACACTTTGAGAGAGCAGTTTATAAGAGAAAAAAACATTGACCGCTCAAGAATTGAAGAAATTGAAAAAGAATACAAAAGAGGAAACAGAATTGAAGAAAACGCTGAAAACTCTATATCGCATCTAAATTTCGACGAAATTTTAAAATTCACTGATAATTAGTTTATATCCTGTGATTTATGCCTTCGCTTTTTCTGCTCATTTTCTTGTTAAAAATAGTTAATTGTGGCAAAATATCCTTTTGAGGAGGAATGAAATTGGCGGTAATTATTTCTGTAGCAAATCAAAAGGGCGGTGTCGGCAAAACTACAACGGTCATTAACCTCGGCGCCTCGCTTGCCGCCGCAGAAAAAAGAGTTCTTATAGTAGATTTTGACCCTCAGACAAATTGCACATCGGGGTTTGGCTTTCCAAGGAGAAGCGAAAATCCGACAATTTATGACCTGCTTACGGGAAGAACTTCACCCAAAGATGCTGTTGTGAAAAGCGAACTTCCAAACCTCTCAATCATTTTGGGCTCCATAGCGCTTGCCGGCGCGGAGGTTGAGCTTGCCAACCTTGAAAAGGGAAGGGAGCAGGTTCTTAAAAACATTCTTGACCCTTTAAGAAAAGATTATGATTATATTTTAATTGATTGTCCCCCATCTTTGGG
>JAAZNT010000356.1 GCA_012798145.1 Thermoanaerobaculaceae bacterium
ACTTATGTTCATTGAGGATTTGACCCCCGAAGTCTGACGCAGCAGATTACCCCCCACCGCCGGTGCACTCGTTTGATGTTATAAAGGAGATTGATGAGTTTTAGGCAGGCTGGAAATGGCGAAGCCATTTACAGAAACATAAGAAAAAAGATTCTGCAAAATGAAATTTTGTAAGAAGATTTTTGATTATGTTTCAGGTTGCCTTAGGCAAACTGCCTGCCGATTTTCTGCTTGGGTATCTTCCTTTTTCTCTAATGAAAGTCCTTAGAAAAATTTATTCTATTGACAAATATAGGATTAAATTATCTTGTTTGACTAATTTGTGGTTTTTGTGTAATTTATTGTATTAAAGCCGGCGTAGCTCAGTCGGTAGAGCAGTTGATTCGTAATCATCAGGTCAGCGGTTCAAATCCGCTCGCCGGCTCCACCGCATCAACCGATAATATTGCTTATTTTTTTTGGAATATCGTAAAAGCTTCCCGATGAAAAGAAAATAACAAGGTCTCCCGCTTTGACAATTCTGCCAAGAATGTTGAGGTAATCCTCTTCGCTCTGGCAAACAAAAGCTTCTTTCCCGAGCGCCTGAAGTGCTTGCTCAATGTTTTGTAAATTAATCCTTTCAGAAGGCGGAATTTTTGAATTTGAAGGAAGCGGTCCCATTAAAACGGTGTTTGCATAAATGAAACTGTGGGGCATTTTTGATTCATGCAGTTTTGTCTGACAGGTGTAAGAACGGGGCTCCCAGCATACTACCACTCTTTCGGGATTGTATCTCTGCCTCAGCGCCTTTGTCGTTTCAAAAATTGCAGTAGGGTGGTGTCCAAAATCATCTATCACAACAATACCGTTTTTTTCTGCTACAACTTCCTGCCTTCTTTTTACCCCTTTAAATTCACAAAGAACTTCCCTCAATGTGTGAAGAGGCGCTCCAAGAATAGCGCCAGCGGCAAGAGCGCCGACAGCGTTTCTCAAATTGTGCGCTCCGTAGAGCGGGCTTAAAAACTTTCCGCAGTCTCTTCCTTTATACATCAACCTAAATGATGTCCCTTCCCTTCGGTAGATTATCTCTGTTGCAATCCACGCCTGCCCGCCGGATATTCCAAAAGATTCGTATTTAGTTGCGTTTCCATAAAGAAGCTTTCCGACTGGAAGGGACTCGGTTCCTCCCAAAACCATTCCATCTTTCTTTATCTTGGTTAGAAGTTTTTCAAATGCCTTGAACAACTCTTCTTCGCTTTTGAAATTGTCAAGATGATCCATTTCAATATTGTTAAGAATTAGAAGGTCTGGCGAATAATGGAGAAATTTAGGCCCCTTGTCAAAAAATGCCGTTTCGTATTCGTCTCCTTCGACGACAGTAAATTGGCCGTCCTCCCAAAGCGACGATGAGTTATAATTTTTTGCTATACCGCCAAGAACCATATTTGTCTTAAAGCCGCTTTCTTTTAGAAGAAAAGCAGTTAATGCCGTTGTTGTTGTCTTTCCGTGAGTTCCCGCCACAACCACAGAGGTTCTTCCCTTCAAGGCAAACTCATATATCGCTTCAGCCATTGAATAATATTTGAATTTTCCTTCAATGAATTTTTTTGCTTCTTCGTTCTCTTTGTTTACAGCATTTCCTATAACTACCACATCAGGATTTAATTCAATATGTTTAGGAGAATGTCCCTCGTAGAATTCTATTTTCAAACCTTCAACAAACTCTTTCATCGGCGAATAGAGCGGCTTGTCGCATCCTGAAACTTGATGCCCCTGCGATTTTAAAAGCGACGCAAGTGACGCCATTCCTGTTCCGCCGACTGCAATTAGATGAATTTTCTTCATTCTGTCTTCAATAACCGCTTCTTCTCCTTCTTCCAAAAAATAGCGTAAAAAGAACCCCGCAAAGAAAACCTGCTATATGAGCCCAAAAAGCGACTCCAGTCCACACAGCCCCGGCAAGACTAAGAGTCCCGTTGAAGAACTGAATAAAAAACCAGTATATCAGAAAAATTGGTGCAGGTATCTCCACAAATAGCGGGAAAATGAAAATTGGAATCAATGTGTATATTCTTGAATAGGGAAAAAGGATAAAATATGAGCCCAAAACTCCCGCTATAGCCCCGCTTGCTCCAATCATAGGAACAGAGGATTTG
>JAAZNT010000357.1 GCA_012798145.1 Thermoanaerobaculaceae bacterium
GAGGCATCGTTTTTGTTCCGTCAAGAGATGTGTATGAATCTTCAAAATATGAGTAGTTTGTGACATTTGCTGAAATTAGATATGCGGAAATGGGGTATTCTTCAGCCCATTTGTATGTCTTTGTTCCGTCGTTGTTGGTGACTGTTTCAGTCAAAACCCCGTTGGAAGCGCCTACCATATCAGAGGGAACAGTTAAGTTTATGTTTGCAGTGAATTTGTCCGAAACTTCGTCTATTATGGGCATCCAGGCGTATGCTTCAAAGGGTTCAGAGAGTGTTGTAGCGGAAGGAACGCCTTCGTGCGAAGACAAAAGCATTCCACCGCCGAGCGAACCTGTCATTTGCGGAGTTCCTCCGTATTCAACCGCAATTTTGTGGGTCGTGCCTTGGGCAAGAGTCGAAAATGTAACCTTAAAATTGTCTTTATTCCTGTTAAAGGAAGCGTTCTGCCCGTCAAGTTTTACTGAAATGAGGTTCAGGTTTTTGTGAAGTCTGAAATTGAGTTCGGATATTGAAGCAGTTGGTGAAAAGGTGAGAGTCACAACTCCGCCGATGAATTTTTGATAGGGGTCTATTTTGAGGTCAAAGTCGTAATGGAGCATATCAATATTTTGTTTTGGCTGATATCCGCTTTTTTCAATTTGTCGCATAGTCTCAACATAGAGCGCTTTACGTTTTGCTTCCAACATCTTAAATTGCTTTAAGTTTTCAACAGCTCTGTCGAGGTCGGGAATGTTTTTTACATCTCCAAAAGCGCAAAAAGTGAAAACCAGAACCAACAAGAAAACGATAAATCTCTTCATTTCAGCATCCTTTCCTTTGGGAATCATTTTTTTTATCCATTTGAATTATGACGGGCTTATGCTTTTTTTGCTTTTTCAATTCAATATGGGCGTAAGCGCAGATAATCACGATGTCGCCTTTTTTGATGTGGTGAGCCGCCGCCCCGTTTGCACAAAATTCTCCTTTTTTCCCTTCTATAGCGTAGGTTTTTATCCTTGAGCCGTTTGTTATGTTGTAGATTTCAACCGCTTCAAAGGGAAAAATCCCCGCATTCTTCATAACCGATTTGTCTATTGAAAAAGATCCCTCGTAATCAAGGTTTGCGTCGGTTACTTTCGCTCTGTGAATTTTTGATTTTAAAACTTCAATTAACATTTTTTTGCTCCAATAGATAATTTACTTTTTTAAGATAAGATTGTCAATCAATCGTGTCTTTCCAAGAAAAGCCGCCACTGCAAGAAGCGACTCTGATGAAACCTCATCAACAGGATTAAAGTTCTCGGTGTCAACGATTTCAACATAGTCAATTTTGAAAAGTGGCGACGAATTGATAATTTGTTCAACTTTCTTTTTTAGGATTTCCGCTTTTGTTTCACCTTTTTTGAACGCTTCTTCCGCTTCGTCAAGAGCTTTTTTTATAAGCGGAGCAATTGCCCTTTCTTCTTTTGAAAGGTAGTTGTTTCTGCTTGACATCGCAAGCCCGTCTTCTTCGCGGACAGTTTCAGAAACGACTATTTCGATTGGGAAATCAAGTTCTTTGACCATTTTTTTAATGATAAACGCCTGCTGAGCGTCTTTTTGTCCAAAAATAGCGACATCAGGTTCAACAATGTTGAAAAGTTTTGAAACAACCGTCGCAACGCCCCTGAAGTGTCCTTCTCTTTTTGCCCCGCATAGAACTTGTGAAATCTGCCCTGTAACTTCAACAAAAGTGGAGAAGTTTTGCGGATACATCTCCTGAACTGAAGGGTGAAAAATCATTGAGACATTGTGTATTTCGCACATTATTTTGTCTTGCTCAAATGTTCTCGGATACTTGTCGTAATCTTCATTTGGCCCAAATTGGGTTGGGTTGACAAATATTGAAACAACAACATAATCAGAAAGTTTTCTTGCTTTTTCAATCAAGGAGATGTGTCCTAAATGAAGACAGCCCATCGTTGGAACAAACCCTATTTTTAGTCCTCTTCTTTTCTTTTCCCTGATTATTTCTTTGGCTTCTTTAATTGATTCAACAATTATCATTTTATATTTTCCTTTTTCTTTGCCTGCTCCAGATGGTATGCGTGTTCTTCTGTGGGGAAAACTCCTTTTCTGACTTCAGATGCGAAAGATGAAATGCCGTTTAATATTTCTTCTCTCAGATTTTTATATTTTTTGACAAAACGGGGAAGGGGAAGATCTGACAAGCCCAAAAGGTCGTGAAAGACAAGCACCTGTCCGTCGCAATGAGGTCCCGAGCCGATTCCGATTGTTGGAACTTTAACGCTGTTTGTGATTATTTGAGCCACTTCCGAAGGAATGCACTCAAGAACTATTGAAAAAACATCCGCCTCTTCAAGAGAAATCGCATCCTCAACAAGTTTATCGATTGATGCTTTATCTTTTCCCTGAACTTTGAAGCCGCCAAATTTATGGATTGATTGGGGAGTAAGTCCTATATGTCCCATAACGGGTATTTCATTCTCAACCAATCTCTTTACAAGTTCGCTTCTTTTTTTGCCCCCTTCAATTTTGACTGCTTGCGCTTTTGCTTCTTTGATACACCTTCCGCAGTTTGTTATGGCGTCTTTTATCCCTGTATGGTAACTTAAAAACGGCATATCTGATACAACAAGAGCCCTTTTTACTCCTTTTGAAACCATCTTTGTGTGATGAAGAATTTCAGAAAGAGTTACAGAAAGAGTATCTTCATTTCCCTGAACTACCATTCCGAGAGAATCGCCAACAAGAACTATATCAACCCCTGCATCGTCGCACAGCTTTGCAGAGGGATAATCATAGGCGGTTACCATCACTATTTTATCTTTTTGTGCTTTTTTTTCTTTGATCAGCGGAACGCTTACACTTTTAAGTTCTTTTGAGATTATCTTAGACATCTTTTCTCCCTTCTCCCCGCTTTTTTACAAGTCAGGGGAAGCAAAACAATAAAATATATCAATTCCTTCCCGCTCCTTTTCAGGATGCAAGAGGATTATAAAGCATAACACCGTATTCAAGGGTGTTTATCATAGAAATAAGCCGATTCAGTTCGTCCGGCTTTTTCTCAAAATCAACATCGTTAACATTTACAATCAAAAGAGGAGTTTGTTTGTAATGGAAGAAAAAGTAGTTATACGCCTCATTAAGTTTTTCAATATATTCGTCTGAGATATTTTTTTCTGTATCCCTATTTCTTTTTTGGATTCTCTTTTTTAAAACATCTGTTGTGGCTTGAAGGTAGATGACCGCTTCGGGACGGGGGAGCGGGGCAAGAAGGAGGTTGTAAAGCTTCCTGTGTATGAATAACTCTTTTTCATCAAGGGTCAGTTGAGCGAAAATAAGTTCCTTTTCTACTATGTAATCAGAAATTATTGTTTTTTCAAAAAGAGAAGGTTGGACAATCGAAGCCATCTGCTGATATCTCATTAAAAGGAAATAGAGTTGGCATTGAAAAGCTGCGCCCCTTTTGCCCTGGTAAAAATCTCTGAGGAATGGATTTATGGACTCCTCTTCCATTAGACGGGAATCAGTCGTTCTTGTAAGAAGTTTCGCAAGGGTAGTCTTCCCGACCCCTATTGGTCCTTCCACCGCTATATGCCTGAATTTAAGTTCCGATACTGCCATCTATCAACAAACCTCAACCCGTATTATCCAACAAAAATTTTTCAAAAGCAACAATCTCTTTATTGAGACCCAAAAACGCAAATCTTGAAAAAGAAATATTCTTTTAACCCAAATTTGTCATTAAAACTTTGACAAGCGATTAGAAATTGATTTAGGGAAAATGGAAGATAAGTGCACATAGGCGCTGGGGGGTGAGATGCAAGGAAGACGAGGGTGGGCAAACCGGAGGTGAACTTATGTTCATTGAGGATTTGACCCCCGAAGTCTGACGCCGCAGATCACCCCCCACCGCCGGTGCACTCGTTTGATGATTTAAAAGAGATTGGTGAACTTTAGGCAGGCTGAAAATGGCGAAGCCA
>JAAZNT010000020.1 GCA_012798145.1 Thermoanaerobaculaceae bacterium
CTGTCTTGGAGAATATGACGCACTTTCAGCCGTGTGGTGTTCCTGCAACCCTACGCACCCGACAAAAGTATGTCCATTCTGCCTTCAGTGTTTCTGTTCCGCCCCGAAGGATTACAAAGACAAATTTTTTAAAAGCGCCCCCAAAGAACTTTTGGACGATTTTGAGATGTTTTCCCAGTCAAGGGGACCTTTGGGCGAAGCTCTTGTCAGGGCAAAAGCGATTACCGCAGACCAACTTCTTCAAGCGCTGAAACATCAAAAAGCGACAGGAAGAAAACTTGGAGAATCTCTCGTTGAACTTGGCTACATTGATCAGGAGACTCTAAGTTATTTTCTTTCCCACCAGAAAAGCGTTATGCAAATGTCGCTGAAAGATCTTGAAGTTGATCCTATGCTTATAACCTCCATCGGCGCTGATTATTGCTATGAAAAAGCGATTCTTCCGGTAAACAGGGAATCTCTTTCTCAAAAAGAAATTCTCACGCTTGCTATGGCTCAGCCGTCAGACGGAGAAACAATAGACTATGTTCAAAATGTTTCCGGATGTCAGGTTGTTCCGGTGCAAAGCAAAAAAGAGGAAATACTTGCATATCTGATGCCCTTTATTTCAACAAAAAGCGCCGATTCACTTGAAAGTTCAGCACAAAAGGAAATAACCCAGCATGGGCTTTCGGTCATAAGAAAGGCGCTTGCAAAAGGCGCCAGCGACCTTTACATTGAACCTCTTGAAAATGAAATATCAGTCCAGATGAGAATAGACGGAATTTTGTATAAAACATCTCCAATGCCGAAAGAGATACAAAGTCTTTTGGTCCACGAGATGAAACTTCTTTTAAAACTTGACCCGTTCTTGAAAGATAAGCCCCAGGAGAGCAGGGTGGTGATGAAAAGCGGGGAACAGAAATACGATGTGATAGCGCACAGTCTCCCGACAAGATATGGGGAAAACATCACTTTAAAAATAATCAACAGGGCTACTTTTCTAAAAAGTTATGAGCAACTTGGACTGAAAAACGATGAGATTTTGCTTTTGAGAAGCGTTTTATCAGCAAACACTGGGCTTGTTGTTATAAGCGCCCCGGTGCTTCACGGGATGACAACAACAATATATTCCCTTATGAATGAAATGGCTCAAGAGGGAACGAGAAAAATCGTCAGTATGGAATTTCAAAGTGTTTGCCCCGTTCCACAAGTGACGCAGGTTTCTTTGGGAATGAAAAACAATGAACAGGCGACTTCAACCGCTTTGAAAGCCCTTTCCACAATTCAGCCCGAGGTTTGTATTTTTGCAGACTCTGTAGATACGACCTACCTTGCAAAAGAGATTTTCAAACTTTCAGCAAGTTTTCTTGTTGTTGCGGGTCTTGAGGCGAGAAATTCTCTTGAAGCGCTTGACAAATTCGTTGAAATGGGAATTTCTCCAGCGGACATAGTCAGCCAGACAACTCTTGTCTTGAATCAAAGACTAATAAGAAAGATTTGCCCTGATTGCCGGCAGGAAGGTTCGCTCTCTGAAAGATCCCTCTATCTAATGGGATTGACACCTCAGGAAGCAAAAAGCATTAATAAAGTTTCTCAGGGAGAAGGTTGCCAAAACTGCTCAAAACTTGGATACAGGGGAAGAGTCGCAATTTTTGAACTTTTTACTCCGACTCCTGAGTTTAAAAAGATGTTTGTCAAAAACCCCAAAGATAAGAACCTTGAAAAAGAGTCAATAAAAGGCGGTTTGAAGACTTTAAGACAGAAGGCGCTGGAAGCGGTCAAGGAAGGAATAACCACGCTTGAGGAGTTTCAAAAAGGCAATTTCTGAAAATGAAACTTCTCCTCTTTGACATTGATGGAACTTTGCTTAAGCCTATGGGTGTTGGCATAAGGGCTTTTTTGAAATCGCTTGAAAAAAAATTCGGCAAAATTAAGGAGCCTCCAAATTTTACATACGACGGACTTTTAGATATTGAGATTGTGAACAAAAGTCTTGAACTTATGGGGGCTCAAGCTACTGAAGAAGAAAAAAAAGAAATTTTAAAGGATTATGTTTCAAATCTAAAATATGAATTGCCTCAAAATAAAAAAGAGTGGCTATGTCCAAATGTTCCGGAAATTTTATCAAAAGCGGAAGAAAAAAACTTCGCTCTTTCCATTGTAACAGGAAACATTAAAGAAGCGGCTCAAATAAAACTTTCATCAACAGGCATTGACAACTATTTTCCGACAGGCGCTTACGGTGACGATGCAGATGAAAGGTGGAAACTCATCGGGATCGCAAAAATAAAGGCAGAAGAACATTACAACACTTTTTTTGACATAAAAGATGTTTTTATGATTGGAGATTCATTAAGGGACATTTTGGCAGCGAGAAAAAACGGAGTAAAAGTTATCTCTGTGGCGACTGGATTAACTTCTTTTGAACAATTGCAAAAAGCCGAACCGGACTACATTTTGGAAAGTTTTGAATATACAGATTTTTTGGAAGAAATTTAAGGATGGAGAATTTCTTATGAGGAAATTATTTGCAGTTTTTTTTCTCATTTTTTTAGGATGCGCTGTAACACAAAAGAAAGTTGAAGTGACGCCTCCTGAAAAAAAACAGGAAGTCCAAGAAGAAACTCCTTTAATCAAGGCAGAATCAATTAGAGATTTGAGTGAAATAATCAAAGGGAGCCGCATCTATTCCGAAAAGGGAAAAATAGTCTTTTATTCTTCTGAAAAGAAAAATGCGGAAGAATTGAGGAAAAGATTAATGAAACAATTTCCCAACTCTTTAACCGCAGAAGAGATAGGTTTTGAAAACTATAAAAAGGAAGATATTGTTTCACAACTTGACAGCAGAAACATTCCTGTTTTTATCTCTGTTGATTCAAGAAATGGAGTTGAAATACTTCTTGAGATTATATCTGTTGAAAACGGCGAAAAGGAAACAAAAAAAGTTATATGTCCTTTTCTGAAAGAAGAAAAAAGTTCATCTGAATTTGTGATGAACATTTTTACAGATCCGAAGAGCGTTTGCTGGGCGGAAAATAAAGACATAATAATTTCTGACGAAAAAAAGATTTCGGTTGTTGACATTGCGGAAAAAACGGAAAAGACGATAGATGTTTTTGTTTGCGAAGGAGTGCAACTCTCGAATTTTGGAGAAGGTGCGGTCTGCTTCTGTCCTCAAACTGGCAAAGGTTTAAAATTTGAAAACAAAAACGGAATATTTGAAAAAAAAGAGACGCAAAGCTTCCCGTTACCAGAAAGAATTATGAGATTCATAAATGTAGAAAAGGATGAAAATGGCTTCTGGGCTTTGTTTGACAGGAAAGGCGATTTGCTTGGCGAGTTTGTCTGCCTTTCCAAATTTGTTTTCAGGGGAACCACAGTTTTTCTTTCAATTTCTCCGCAGGGAGAATTGTGGGGGTTGAGGGGAGACCTTGTAGAGCCAATATATCCTAAAGAAAAAATTAAATTTAAAAAAATCTGTTCTTCAGATACTGTCGCTTATGGATTGTCTGAAAGCGGGGAATTATACAAGATAAGTATAAGCGGTGATTTCTCAATTCTTATTGAAAAAAAACAGGTTGATATTTCAGAGGAAATGATAAATATTGCCGCTGTCGAAAACAACCTCTATATTTTTGTAAAAAGGGAAAATAACTTTGGACTTTACAAAATCACTGAAAATGGAGATTAAAAAATGAAAATAAAAAGGGCTGTTATACCAGCAGCCGGTCTCGGCACAAGATTTCTGCCCGCCACGAAGTCCTCTCCCAAAGAGATGCTTCCTATCGTTGACAAGCCGGCTATTCAATATGTAACAGAAGAAGCAGTTCAGGCGGGGATATCTTCCATTTTAATTATTACAGGCAGGGGTAAAGAGGCGATTGAAAATTATTTTGATGTCTCTTTTGAACTTGAAAAAATCCTTGAGGAGAGAGGAAGAGAGGAAGAACTTGCAGTTGTGAGAAAAATAGCCGAAATGGCTGATGTTTTCTATGTAAGGCAGAGAGAGGCGCTGGGGTTGGGGCATGCAGTTTACTGCGCCAAGAACTGGACGGCGGGAGAGCCATTTGCCGTTTTCCTCGGTGACGACATAATATTTTCTGAAACCCCCTGCATAAAGCAAATGATGGATATTTATGATGAAAAAAAATGCTCAATATTGGGCGTTATGGATGTAGCAGAAAAAGATACATCAAAATTCGGAATAATAGGGGGAAAAGAGATAAGCGATTCGCTTATTGAAGTCACCAACATTGTGGAAAAGCCGTCTCCACAAGACGCCCCGTCAAACACAGCGGTTGTTGGAAGGTATATTTTAACCCCTCAGATTTTTGAAGAAATTGAAAACACAAAAGAGGGAATCGGTGGCGAAATACAACTTACAGACGCGATAAAATCGCTTTTAAAAAAAGAAAAGGTTTACGCATACAGATTTCAGGGAAAAAGATACGACATCGGCGACAAACTTGGATTTCTTCAGGCAACTGTTGAAATAGCCCTTAAAAGGGAGGATCTGGGAGAAATATTTAAGCAATATCTGAAGGAACTTCTAAAGAAGTATTGATGAAAACAAAATTTTTTCTCGTTATAATTGTTTTGTCCTTTTTCATCTTTGGATTTGAAAAAAACCCTTCTCTGATTTCTCCGCTCTCCTTTCAAACTTACTGCACCTCATCGTTTGGAGAATACAGATTCAACCATTTTCACGGCGGGGTAGATTTTTCAACAAAAGGAGAGGAAGGACATTCTGTTCTTGCCGTTGGAGACGGAAGAATCTCAAGAGTTAGAAGAGAGCCGTCGGGATACGGAAGGGTTTTGTATCTTGACTTAAACGACGGAAGAACCGCTGTTTACGGACATTTGATAAGGTTCAGCAGAGAACTTGGAATTGAAAAAATACTGAAGGAAGAATGTGAAAAAAAGGGAACATCATTTCCCGGAGACATCTATTTTTCCCCTCCGATTGAAGTGAAAAAGGGCGATGTAATAGCGTTTTCAGGAGAATTAGGGATTGGTTCTCCCCACCTTCACCTTGAAATTAGAAAAGGAGATGAACTTTGCGACCCCTTCTTTGAAGGCATCCCTTTTGAAACTTACTCCGTTCCGTCAATAAATTCGCTTTATTTGGTGCAAAGCGAAGAGGGGGCAAAGGTAAATTCTTCTCTTTTTCCTCAAAAAATTTCAATAGGCAAAAACGGGGAAGGAAAATATATATTAAAAGAAAATGTTTCAATTGAAGGCAGAGCGGATATATATATCGCATTTTCCGATTCTATGGGCTCTTCAGAATACAGAACATTGCCATCGGAAATAGAGGGGAAAATTGACGGCGAGGAATTTTTTTATGTCAATTTAAAAAGCGTTTCCCTCTCTCATTACAAAGAAAGCCCCTATCTCTTTGAAATCATAGATGGAAATGTTTATCTTAAAATGAGCAAATCGGATAAAATAACGCTCAACGAAATAAGGGGAAGTGGCCTTCCAAAATTGCAAGGCAGACACAATCTTGAAATTGTCGTCAAAAACAGAGGAGGAAAAAGCGCCATTCTTCAGGGGATATTAAACTTTTCTGAAAACAGAAGCGAATTAAAAAATGAGTTTCCTTTTTCAAAATATAAAATATTGGAAACCTCTCTTTACAGTAACGGAGTTGGTATAGCAATCATTCCGATAGAGGAGGGCGGAAAGTCTGCAATTTATATAAACGATAAACCAGCGCCCTTCTTTTTTTCAAGACGAAGCCAAAAATATGAAATTCTTATCCCCAAAAGCGCTCTTTCAAAAGGTTCGCAGGAAATAAGAATGAACGAAAAAAAACTTTCGGGGCTTTTTTGCAAAGGAGGAGAGCAGATTTTGACCAAACAATTCGCTGTTGAAATCCCCGAAGATGCTTTTGCGAAAATAGAATCCTCTGATAATGCAATGTCCGTAAGTGTTTCCCCAAAAGGAATGACTCCTTTTGCCACCCTTTCTGCTCACAAGACTGAGCACTACAAAGAGGCAATTTACGCAAACAACTTTTTCTTTTCCCGCCTTAATTCAAAGCCGAAAAATCTTTTTAAGAGTGAAAACTACAAAATTCTCAAAGACGATAAACCGCCTGTTTGGAGCAAAATAGTCGTTTCAACAATTCCAAACATTATGGAAAAAGAGTTGAGAATGGAAATAAAGGACAACCTTTCGGGAGTAGACCCCAATTCAATGAAAGTTTTTATTGACGACAGAGAGGTTTATCCCGATTGGGATTCGGATGCTTCATCAATTAGAGTTGACCTGACAAACTATGCAAAAGGCGAGCATAATGTCAGCGCATCAATAAGCGACAAAATGGGCAATTTCTCGCCCCTTCCCAAAACCAAATTTTTCCTGTAAAATCTTTGGGTGGAGGAGAGTTGCGATGAAATACACTCTTGATCTGACGATGGAAAAACTTATTCACTCGCTTCAAGAACTTATTATTTTCAGAAGGAAGTTTCAGGATCAGACAGTTGACAGCGAAATAACAGAACTTGCCATACTTGGCGATATAATAGTCGATCTGTCGGAAGGAATTGGAAATTATATTTCGCATCCAAACCCTAAACAATTTGCAAAAGAAGCGGCTTCCTGCAGGTACACTTGGGAACTTGCAAAAATGTTCCAAAAAGAAGGGCTTCACCAATTCCTATGTCCTCCTTACTTTTCCAATAAAGACCTTGAAAAACTTTCACAACAAAACTGATTGTGCTAAAATCACCGCTTTTACGGAGGATTTCTTATGGCGGAAGAAGGCGTTAAAAAATCAAGCAATTTTATAAGAGAGATAATAAAAAAAGATTTGGAAGAGGGGAGAGTCAAAGAAGTTGTTACCCGTTTTCCTACCGAACCTAACGGTTACCTTCATATTGGTCATGCAAAGGCGATAACAATCGATTTCGGGCTTGCGAAAGAGTTTGGCGGAAGGTGCCATTTAAGGTTTGACGACACAAACCCTTCAAAAGAGGAGCAGGAGTATGTTGATTCGATAATGGAAGATATCAGATGGCTTGGGTGGGAATGGGGAAGCCATCTCTATTTTGCCAGCGACTATTTTGAAAAACTTTACGAATGGGCTATTTATCTGATTAAGCAGGGGAAAGCTTTTGTATGCGACCTTTCAGCCGATGAGGTGAGAGAATACCGCGGAGCATTGACTCAGCCGGGTAAAGAAAGCCCTTTTAGGAACAGGAGCGTTGAGGAAAACCTTAATTTGTTTGAAAGAATGAAAAACGGAGAGTTTCCCGACGGCTCAAAAACTTTAAGAGCGAAAATAAATATGTCGCACCCAAATATAAATATGAGAGACCCTGTTATGTATAGAATTTTGAGGGCGACGCACCACAGAACCGGAGACAAATGGTGCATCTATCCAACTTACGATTATGCCCACGGACAGTCTGACGCCATAGAAGGCATTACTCATTCAATCTGTACTCTTGAATTTGAAGACCACAGACCTCTTTACGACTGGTTTGTTGATAATCTCCCGATTGAGAAAAAACCTCACCAGTACGAATTTGCTCGGCTTAACCTCACTTACACTGTCCTTTCTAAGAGAAAACTTCTTGCCCTTGTTCAAAAAGGAATCGTCTCAGGATGGGACGACCCGAGAATGCCGACAATTGCGGGATTTAGAAGAAGAGGGTTTACTCCCGAAGCCATAAGAAATTTCTGCGAAGCGGTCGGCGTAGCAAAAGCGAACAGCACAGTTGACCTTGCTTTCCTTGAAGAGTGTTTAAGAGACGAGTTGAACAAAAAAGCTCCAAGAAGAATGGCTGTTTTGAAGCCTTTAAAAGTCACCATAGAAAACTATCCCGAAGGCGAAAGCGAAGAGCTTGAAATTTCAAACAACCCTGAAGATCCTTCCTATGGAACGAGGAAAGTCAAATTTTCAAGAAGCATTTACATTGACAGAGACGACTTTATGGTTGACCCGCCTCCTAAATTTTTCCGACTTGCTCCTCAAAGAGAAGTAAGGTTAAGAAACGCATACTATTTGACCTGTACTGGGTATAAAACCGATGAAAAGAGCGAAGTAATAGAAATTATGGGGAAAATAGACCCCGCAACAAAAGGTGGCTGGTCGCCAGACGGAAGGTCCCCAAAAGTTACAATTCACTGGGTTAACGCTGAAGATTGCATTGAATCAGAAATTCGTCTTTATGATCGGTTGTTTTTAAAAGAAAACCCCGACGATGTTGAAGAGGGAAAAGATTTTCTTTCAAATTTGAACCCAGATTCGCTGAAGGTTTTGAAAGGATGCAAACTTGAGCCATCTTTGAAAGATGCCAAATTGGGCGAGGTTTACCAATTTGAAAGAGTTGGATATTTCACTTTGGACAAAGACTCCAAAAAGGAATGCCTTGTTTTCAACCGCGCTGTAACACTAAAAGACACTTGGGCGAAGATTCAGAAAAAAAGATAGGGCATAGAAGTTTAGAAACGGGGAAGCCACTCACCCCTCAAAAAAGAGATTATTTTGGTTAGTCTTTTTCTTTAGCAAAACCGCTCATCTTAAAACCTTAACCATAACCCCATTCATTTTTTAAAAAAGCATTAAACCCAAATTTGTCAATAGAATAGTTTTTCCTAAGGACTTTTTAGAGAAAATGGAAGATAATAAACCAAACAATCGGCAGGCAGTTTGCCTTCGGCAACCTGAAACATAATCAAAAATCTTCTTACAAAATTTCCATTTTCTCTAACCAATCTCTGATCGCTTTTTAAAGTTTTTTTAATGAAAAATCTGGGTTAAAAAAGCGCATTAAAAATTTACTTTTTTAATAATTTTGTAACTATTTGTAAATAAAAGAGATAGAAGGCATCCAAAAACACTAATTTCCCCATCAAAAAGACTTGACAAGCCATAGAAAAAAATGTATATTATCAATTTGAGGGAGGCTAAGTCCCTTTGAAATATAAAGTGAGTTTAGAAAAACTTTTTAGAAGGAGGTGCTTATGAGGAAACAAAAGCACATGTTCGTTGTTTTTGTAGCCCTCGCTCTTCTTCTCTGCACAGGCATTCTGGCTGGAGAACCGAAACAAGGCCAGAAATTGACTGCCACTGATTCGATGGGGCGGACTCTTGGACCATCAGATTTTGATGGACAAGTTGTCACCCATCAGAAGCAGCTGTGGGAATCGGAAGTTCCATTTGTCCCCCGAGACCCCGACAGAACTTGGTGGCCCTACACAGAGAAGATAGGCGACTATCGTTTCACATCCCCGCGTGTTGAAGAAATGCGGGATTCGCAGATCAATGTCAACGGAGTTGCAATAGTTGACATTGAGAATGTCGGGCTTGCTTTAAACGCTCTGCCTAAAGATCTTGTTCTTGAATCAGGCGAGCAACTAAACAAGCCATACGGCTTCTACCTCATTAAAATTGAGGGAAGAACAAGAGGGGATTCTGAAATTAAAGCATTGACAGATGCGGGCGTCATCCTTGGCGAATATCTGCCTGTCAACACCTACATTGCAAAAATCCCCTCGGAAAAAGTGGGAGAAGTCAAAAGTCTTCCGTTTGTTTCCTATCTGGGCGACTACCACCCGGCATACAAGATCAGCCCTGAAATAGGACTTAAGAAGGTTCCCGCAACAGAACTTTACGATGAAAGCGGCAACCCCAAGCCATGGAAGTTTGATTTGACTCTCCATCAAGGCGCCGATGTGAAAAATGTCCTTGAAAATCTCAGCCAGATGGGAATTTTCGTAAAAGATGAAGACATCCATATCAACGAGTATGAAAACTTCATCACAATTGAGACGATGCCGGAAGGTGTTGTTGAAATTGCAAAAATTCCCGAAGTGAAATGGATTGACGAAAAGCCATTCATTCAGCTTCATGCATCATCAACCAGCCCTTCAACGATTCCAATGCTTCTCCAAAACAATTGGACATTCACAACATCAACATCCGGATGGAAACTTTGGAACGCGGGAATTGACGGAAATGCCTCCGGAACCGCTCAAATTATTGCAGTTCAGGA
>JAAZNT010000358.1 GCA_012798145.1 Thermoanaerobaculaceae bacterium
AGTTTATGTATTATGTAGATCTTTATCGAAGAGATATGGAACTGTATCAAAAAGAGATACAAAGCCAAAATAAATGATAAACAGATTCCATTTTAGTTTTGTAAAATATTTCTTAAAATCGGAGGATTTAATCCCCGACATTACAAACCCCCAAAACTGGAACGCTTACACCTATGTCAAAGGAAATCCGGTCAACTTCAATGATCCGAGTGGGCATTATGGTGAAGATGTTCATTTAGATTTGACTGAAGTACTTGCTGAGGCGGCTGGATTTAGCGAAACAGATGCAAGAGTAATCGGCGTAATGGATCAAGGAGTTGATGAGAAATTCCCTGCAGGACTTTGGTCAGATAATAACGCTTTATATCACTTTACTACAGAAGAGCGAAGGGATGAATTATGGAATCAATTTGAAGAAAGTGGATCTTTGGAAGATTTAGGAACATATCTGCACGCTGAACAAGATTCTTTTTCTCACGCAGGTTATAACGCAGGGATAGGCCATCTATTTGATGGGAAATCACCAGATAATACCGCAAAAGCCTCAGATAGAGCTTTGATAATGGCTTGGAAAACATTTTCTGTCTTATCGCAGACAGCAAAGGTGAAAAGGATAGGAGTTGAGAAAATTGCTTGGGAAAAAATAGAGAAAAATGTTTTAAGATATGTTCAAGCAAAATCAAAAAAAGATAAGGTTAAAATACTTTCTGAAATTAAGCGAATAATAAAACAAGAAGAACAAAAACGGAAGAAAACGCCTCCTCAAAAAATTCCTCATAAAAGCAAAATCATGGAAATGGAGCAATATGTTTAAAGGAAGACTCTGGTGAAGAAATTAGGAATTACCCTGGAAATCTTATGGGGAACAGAAATTCTCTTTTTTTTCATAAATTGTGTTTTATATATTGTACAGTATCAATATGTCGTTGGAGATTCATTTATGGGGTTAATAGTATTCTTTGGATTTCCAGGGGTCTTTTTCTTGCTTATGGGCCGCCCACTATTGATACAATTATTAGAGCCATTTGGTGATTTTTTGCCAACAATACTTTTGCCTTTTGTCCTAAACATTGTGCTATTGCTCCTACTAACATATATTTTCAAGTCGAAAACCTTTGAAAAGTTAAAATTATTTTGTAAAAAATATTTTTTGTTGATTGTCTGGGTTATCAATCTATGTGCTTTTATTATTAGTGGGATTTTACAAGATTTTTATGGAGGGCTTGTGACATGGTTCCTAACTTGGCCTTGGTGGATAATAAGCGGGTATATTTTATCTTTAGATAGTCCCGTCTATTTAGCATTTACAATGAACTCTCTTATTCTTGGAATATTTACAACATACTATTTATTTATAAAAGCAAAGCAAGATCAGAAAGTTTAATGCTAGGGCATATTCTTTTATAAATATAAATTGTGCTTTAGACCACTAAAATGAAAAGGCTAGGCATTTTCGGAGGAAATTGTATTTTTTTATGTAGAGAACTATAAACCCTAACATTGCCAGTTGTTTTTTGAAACTTTTTATTGAAAATAGCAGAAAAGGGGGTAGTTCTTGAATCCTGAAATCCTTTATTTATTGAATCTCTTTCCCCTTCTTTTTTACCTTAAGAACAATTAGTTGTTCAAGCGGAAACCTCACCCCTGCCCCTCTCCTGAGATGAGAGGGGGGATTAAGGAAGACTCCGCCACGCTCCGCTCGCGGCTTCGGCAACCGTGGGATCGCTTCGAAGATTATCTCGCAGTGACTGCGTTTTTTAGCGGTAACCTCTCCCCCCGCCCTCTCCTGAGAGGCGAGGGTTGTTTTTATCCCAGATTTGTCATTAAGAAAACTTTAACAAAAGATTAGAGATTGATTAGGAAAATGGAAATTTTGCGAGAAGATTTTTAATTATGTTTCAGGTTGCCGAAGGCAAACTGCCTGCCGATTATCAGGTTTATTATCTTCCATTTTCTCTAATGAAACTCGTTGAAAAATTTATTCTATTGTCAAATTTGGGCTTACATTTTTACCAAAACCCAAAATTGCCCCTCATCTGTCAAAGTCATGGAGAATAATTTTGCATCATTTACATCGTTTTTTATTTGAGGCAACGAATCTTTTTCCCATCGTTTTTCGTGTGGCAATTTAGGTTCTTGCTCTTTTGGGAATTTTTTGATATGATTTCTCTTTTATGAAGGAGGTTTTTCTTTAATGAAAGAAAAGATTCACCCACAATATCAGGAAGTCAAAGTCACCTGCGCCTGCGGGAATACTTTTGTAACCCGCTCAACCAAAAAAGAATTGAAAGTTGAAATCTGCTCAAAATGCCATCCCTTTTTCTCAGGAAAACAGAAGTATCTTGATACTGCCGGAAGAATAGAAAAATTCCAGAGAAAATATACAAAGAAAAAGAAAGCAGAAGTTGAAGCCGCGCCAGAAGTTGCTTCAATGGAAACTTCAGCGGAAGAACCAAAGAAAAAAACCACAAGGGCGGCAAAAAAAACAACAAAAACTGAAGGTTGATTTTCGCTTGTTTTTAAATAATCTGCTTCTTCTTGCCAAAGAGTGCAAACAGGTTATTGTAGGCGGGCAGGCTGTAATTGAGGGCGTTTTGATGCGCCTTCCTGAAAGCTACGCTGTCGCTGTACGCACTCCCAAAAACGAAATAAAAATTATGGCTGACAAGCTTCCCGAAGGGGCAAAAGGAATATGGGGTAAAATCCCCTTTGTGCGCGGAAACATTATACTTTATAAAGCGCTGGCTCTCGGGATAAAAGCGCTCAATTTTTCTGCGGAAGTGGCTATGGAAGAAGAATCAGCGTCAAAAGGTGAAGAAAAGAAAAAGGAATCTCCTTTATATTTTATCTTTACAATAGCCATTTCTTTGGTTATCGGTCTTGCACTTTTCTTCTATCTCCCGCTTCTTGCTACTCAGGCGATTTCAGACTACCTTGACATAGGCAAGGGCTCTTTTACTTTTAACGCAATAGACGGAATTTTCCGTCTTTTGGTTTTCCTTTTGTATCTTGCTTTTATTCTCTTAATGAAGGACATCAGAAGAGTTTTTGCTTACCACGGCGCCGAGCACAAAGTTGTTCATAATTGGGAAGCAAAAGAGGAATTAACTGTTGAAAACGCGAAAAAGTTCTCACGACTCCATCCGCGCTGCGGAACATCTTTCCTTTTATTCGTTATGGTTGTCTCCATTTTCTTTTTCACTCTTGTCCCCCACTCTTACCCTTTTTGGGCTAAAGCGCTTTCAAGAATAATTTTTCTTCCTTTGATTGCCGGAACCTCTTATGAACTGATTAGACTCACAGCAAAATTCCCAAATGTCTTCTTCCTGAAGCCGCTGCTCTGGCCCGGATTATGGCTTCAAAAGTTTTTCACAACAAGAGAGCCGGACGATTCAATGCTTGAGGTAGCGATCACTGCTCTAAAAAAAGCCCAAAGTTTCCTTGAAGAATCAAAAATAGCACCCTAAGTTTAAATTATCCCAAATTTGTCAATAAAAAAACTTTAACAAGCGATTAGAGATTGGTTGGGAAAATGGAAGATAAGTGCACATAGGCGCTGGGG